>JANOSN010000532.1:0-1133 GCA_031415895.1 Polaromonas sp.
CGTGAGCGTGACCTGAACGTTGACGAAGCTGGCTTTAACGTGGCCATGGAAAAGCAAAAAACTCAGGCTCGCGCAGCAGGCAAGTTCAAGATGGACAAAGCGCTGGACTACGCTGGCCAGGCCAACACGTTTACCGGCTACACCACGCTAGAGGGCGCTGCCAAAGTGGTAGCTTTGTATGCCGACGGTGCACCTGTGCCGCAGCTTACTAAGGGCCAGCAAGGCGTGGTGGTGCTAGATGTGACCCCGTTTTATGCCGAAAGCGGCGGCCAAGCAGGTGATGAGGGCCTGCTATTTGGCACGGGCGACGCTATTTTTGCCGCACTAGACACGCAAAAGATCAAGACAGATGTGTTTGGCCACCATGGCGAGATGCACAGTGGCACCATCAAGGTGGGCGATGCAGTAAAAGCCAAGGTCAACGCCGAGGCGCGCAACCGCACCGTGCGCAACCACAGCGCCACGCACCTGATGCACAAAGCATTGAGCGAAGTGCTGGGCAGCCATGTGCAGCAAAAAGGCAGCTTGGTCACCGCAGACCGCACACGCTTTGACTTCACGCACAACGCACCTGTGACCGACGCGCAGATCAAAACCATTGAAACCCAAGTCAACGCTGAGATTTTGGCCAACGCCGCCACCAGCGCGCAGGTGATGCCGATTGAAGACGCCAAAAAGACTGGCGCGATGATGCTGTTTGGCGAAAAGTATGGCGACGAGGTGCGCGTGCTGTCCATTGGTTCAAGCAAAGAGCTGTGCGGTGGCACCCACGTGCAGCGCACGGGTGACATCGGCCTATTCAAAATTGTGGCCGAGAGCGGCGTAGCTGCAGGCGTGCGCCGCATTGAAGCGGTGACCGGCATTGGCGCCGTGGAATATGTGCAAGCGCTAGAGGCCACGGTCAACACCGTCGCCGCAGCGCTTAAAACCCAGCCTGCCGAGTTATCAACCCGCATTGCACAAATGCAGGCCGACATGAAGGCGCTGGAGAAAGAACTGTCAACTGCCAAAGGCAAGCTGGCGTCAAGCCAAGGCGATTCACTGTCAGAGAGTGCTGTAGACATCAAAGGCATCAAGCTGGTGGCAGTGAAGCTAGAGGGCGTAGGTTCGGGGGCTGACGCGGCTAAAACCTT
>JANOSN010000533.1:0-6911 GCA_031415895.1 Polaromonas sp.
TGGCGCATGGCACGGAGCATGGTGTTGGGCCCGCGTGCAGCCTGCGTTAGTACGCGCAGGCCACGTGACGCATGCCGTAACGCTGACGGGCCTGGGCGAGCGAGCGCACTTGATGAGCCGTAGCATCACGCTAGAAACGCATATTGCCGATGTGGTGGCAGTCATAGAAACACAAGAGTTAAGCGACGTGGTGTTGGTAGTGCACAGCTATGCAGGCATGATCGGCACCGCCATTGCCGACCGCATGCCCCAACGCATCAAACACTTGGTGTACCTAGATGCCTGCATTCCCGAGCCAGGCGAAAGCTGGAGCTCGCGCCACGTGCCTGCTACGCGCGATGCTCGCGTCAATGCCGCTGCGGCTTCAGAGTTCAACACCTTTCCACCCCCCGATCCTGCGATCTTTGGCCTGAGCGGTGCAGACCACGCCTGGGTGCAGCGCCGCCAAACCCCGCATCCAGCCCAGCCCTACACCCACGCTTTGCAGTTTGATGCGCAACGTGTTGCTGGTGTAGCACGCACTTTTGTCGACTGCAACGCACCCGCTATGGCCACCATAGACAGCATTCGCCAACGTGTACGTGACCCGCAGTTTTGGGGGGGTGCATGGGCACGTGGTGGACATATCGTGGTGATGGCTACAGGCCACGACCCCATGGTCAGCGCGCCAGATGACTTGGTGCGTGTATTACAAGACTGCGCTGCATGAAACGCCGCACTTTGCTTGCAGCTTGCTTGGTCAGCAGCGCAGCGCTCGCGCAACCACGCGAGACGCCGCTGCCTACGCCAGCGTCGCTGCAAACCGCCGCGCTGGCTGCGCAAAGCAAGGACGAGCCTTTGGTGCTACTGGTTAGCTTGCCCGGCTGCCCGTGGTGCGAACTATTGCGCCGCAACTACCTTGCACCCATGCGCGCCGAAGGTCTACCTGCTTTTCAAATTACCGTTAATGACCGCAAGCTATTGGTGGCTAACTTTCAAGGCGCAAGCAGCAACGGCGCAGACATTGCGCAGGCCTACCAAGCCCAGCTTACGCCCACCGTGCTGTTCTTGAACGCGCAAGGCAAAGAGATTGCTCCGCGCATAGCAGGCGTTGCATCTGCCGACTTGTTAGGTGCGCAACTTGACAACGCACTGCGCACTGCACGTGAGCTGTTGCGCAAAAACAAGGCCGCCGTCTAACCCATGCGCAGCATCCTTTTAACTGTGGGAGCGATGGTACTGAGCGCGTGGGCACTAAGCGCTAGTGCAGCAGGCTGCGACGAGCTATCACGCAAGCTGCCCAATGTGTCAATGGCTTTGTGCCAATCGGCCAAGCTGCAAGACTCGAAAGCCCGCTCTGTCAAAGGCCAACCCCTGTGGGTGCGCGACATGCCCACCCCTACGCCCAAGCTGCGCGTGTTGGTGGTGGGCGGCATTCATGGTGATGAGCTGTCGTCCACTGCACTGGCTTTGCATTGGATTGAGCTGGCTGGACAAATACCTGCGCAAACCCACTGGCGCTTTGTGCCCCTGCTTAACCCTGACGGTTTGCTCACCAGCCCAGCGCGCCGCACCAACGCCAATGGCGTCGATTTGAACCGCAACTTTCCCACCCCAGGCTGGGAAAAAGAAGCTCCGATTTACTGGGAGCAAAAAGTCAAACGCGACCCGCGCCGCTGGCCAGGCCCCAGGCCGCTGAGCGAGCCCGAGTCAAAATTTCTGCACGATGAGATGGAGCGCTTCAAACCCAACATGATCGTTGCCATCCACGCGCCCTATGGGGTGCTCGATTTTGATGGCCCTACCACACCACCTGCCAAGCTGGGGCGCTTGTACCTTGACCAAGTGGGCATCTTTCCGGGCAGCTTAGGCAACTACGGCGGTGTGCACAAACGCATGCCGGTGGTCACTATTGAGCTGCCCAGCGCGTTTCGCACACCGCTGGCGTCCGAGATGCGCCAAATGTGGCTAGACTTGGTGCGCTGGCAAAGTGAGCGCTTATTGCCAAGCCCCGCCACAGGCAGTTTGCAGCCAGCCAAGCTAGGCTCGGTGCAATAAATGAAATAGCTGGCATTGAAAAAATTTCACGCAAGCTTAATAGGCCGTGAATAGGTTTTAGATGGGGTCGTCCGTAACAACCCGTAGCACCGTAACGGGGCGTGTCGCTAAAATTACAAGCCTACATTGAGAGTATTATTTATGAAATTTCTCCGCAGTACTTGTGCTTTGGCATTGGGTTTGATGCTTGCCCCCGTTTTTGCACAAACCAACACGTTTCGCTTAGGCGTGATTGGCCCATTTACGGGCCCATCGGCCGATTTTGGTGCACCCATGCTGCAAGGTATTCAGCTGGCGGTGGATGAGATCAATGCCGTAGGCGGCTACCTTGGTCGGCCCCTAGAGCTGGTGATCAAGGACGATAAAGCCAACCCCGACGAAGGACTCAAACAAAGCCAAGCCTTGATCGCTGAAAAAGTATCGATGGTGATTGGCTTTTGCAACACGGGCGTGGCAGCTAAATCGCTAGATGCTTTTCAGGCAGCCCAAATGCCCCTGCTGATTCCGTGCGCCACTGGCACGCCATTAACGGCTAAGTTCCCAGCGGCAGACAGCTACATCTTTCGCAACTCAGCGCGCGATGCGATTCAGGCGCCCTTCGTGGTCGACGACATTATCAAACGCGGTTGGACCAAGGTAGCCATCTTTGCCGATACCACAGGCTATGGTGAGGCGGGCCTCAAAGATGTAGAGAAAGCGCTAGAGGCTAAACAGCTCAAAGCTGTACACGTTGCACGCTTTGCCACTGGCGTAAAAGACTTGACCACTGAGCTTAAAGCCGCACGCGATGCCGGGGCCAATGTAGTGTTTAGCTACACCGTGGGCCCAGAAAATGCAGTGATTGCCAACGGCCGTAAAGAGCTGGGTTGGAGGGTGCCCCAAGTGGGCGCATGGACGCTGTCGTTCCCCTTCTTTATTGACGGTGCCAAAGAGGCAGCGGACGGCGCACTGATGGCACAAACCTTTATTGCCGAACCCAGCAACGAGCGGCGTGCGGCATTTTTGTCAGCCTATGCACGCAAGTTCAAATCTAAGCGTATCCCTGTGCCTATGTCTGCTGCGCAGGCCTACGACGCTACTTATTTGCTGATGTATTCGCTGTTTGGTGTGCGTGATGGCAATGTGACAGGCCCGGTGCTGAAGAAAGCGCTGGAGAACATGGCGCGTACCTACTACGGCGTGGTGGCAACGTATGAAAAACCTTTTAGCCTGAACGATAAAGACGCGGTCAGCCAAAACATGTTGGTCATGGGCATGGTAAAAAATGGCGCGGTGACCTTTGCCTACCCAGAAGACGCTAAACGCAATTTGTTTGTGCAACGCAAGCAATAACCCGTGGTGCACACGTTTAGCGTCGCGGGCTACCTTATTTAGCTGGTCTTGGGTGCAAAGCCGTAGCAGTTAAACGCCATGTCGGGCTGCTGCCCTGTCAGTAACTCAGCCATGGCTTTGCCTGAGCCTGCACCGTGCGTCCAGCCCAGTGTGCCGTGGCCTGTGTTGACCCATAGTTTGTTAATCTTGGTGCGGCCAATCAACGGAATGTTAGTGGGCGTGGCAGGGCGCAAGCCGCACCAAAAATTAGGCTGCCCACCAAGGCTTGCGTTGCGCGTATCGGCCACACCGGGCAATACTTTTTCTATGCGGTCTAGCAGCATTTGGCATCGCCGCTGTGCCAGGCTGGAGGTAAGCGATAGGTCATACCCACCCACTTCAATGGTGCCTGCTACGCGCAGTTGGTTGCCCAGGCGCGAGATAGCTATTTTCTTATCATCGTCAATACACGACACCATAGGTGCGGCCTCAGGCTTGAGTAAACGCAGTGTGGCGCTGTAGCCCTTGCCCGGGTAGACAGGAATGCTGACCCCTATTTTGCGCAACAAAGGGGCAGAATAACTGCCACACGCCACCACTACGGCGTCTGCTCGCAGGGTGCTTTGGGTACCGCTTTGCTGCGCGCGCACGATTACGCTGTCTAGCGTATTGCTGATGGTGCTCAACTTTTCAATATCGTGGTTAAACAACAGTTGCGCGCCCCGCTCGGCGCACAGTGCTGAGAGCTTTTGGGTAAAAATTAAGGCATCGCCAGACTCGTCGCTGGCAGTGTAGGTACCACCGGAGATCTGGTGGGCAAAGTTTTTGTACGCGGGCTCAATTTTTAGCAACTCATCGCGGCTTACCACATGGCGGTCAACGCCGTACTTTTGCATCAGTGCTGCTTCATGCGCTGCGTCGTCAAAAGACTTTTGGTCGGTAAAAAAGTGGGCAATGCCTTTTTCCAGGCGCTGGTATTGCATGCCAGTCGCATTGACCACGTCTTTCAGCGCTGCGTGGCTGTAGCGGCCCAAGGCCACCAGTTGCTGCACATTACGCTCAAACGCTGCGTCGTTGCACTGCGCTAAAAACTGCAACCCCCAGGTGTACTGCGCAAAGCCTTTGCCCAGCGGCCACTGCGGGCGAAACAGCAGCGGCGCCTCGGGCGAGAGCATCCACTTGAGTGCTTTGAGCGGCGTGCCTTTGCTGGCCCAAGGCTCGCAGTAGCTGATGGATATTTGCGCACCGTTGGCAAAGCTGGCCTCTTGTGCTGCGCCATCTTGGCGATCTATGACCACCACGTCATGCCCACGCTCTAGCAAGTGCCACGCCGTGCTGATGCCAATAATACCTGCGCCTAGAACAATAACTTTCATGGCTAGCAGTGTGCGGTATTTCGTATTAAATTAACAGTTGAATTAACTTATCAGTAAAAACATCAGATAAACTAATAGTACAAGAACTCGCTTTCCTCACTATTTGATACCGTTATGAGCACTTTTGACCCTGATGCACTGGAGTGCTTAGCCGCTATCGTTGAAGAAGGTGGTTTTGAGCGGGCAGCGCAGCGCCTGTCAATCACGCAGTCTGCAGTGTCGCAGCGCCTGCGCGCACTAGAGTCGCAAGTGGGCACCGTACTAATTGTGCGCAGCCGCCCGCTGAAGGCGACCTCTGCCGGCCAACTGCTACTCAAACACACCAAGCAAATGCGCCTGCTGCGTGCCGACCTAGAGCGCGACCTGAAAGAACTGGCCCCCAGCTCAATAGGTGGTGCGCGCGACGAAGAACGAGTCTCTATTGCGATCAACGCTGACAGCATTGCCACTTGGGCGATGGGCGCGGTGGGTGACTTGGTGCGTCAAGGCTTGCCGCTGGAGATCATTACCGATGACCAAGACTTTACGCAAGAATGGTTACGGGGCGGCCAAGTGTTGGGTTGCGTGACAACGCTCAAGCAGGCTTTGCGTGGCTGTAAAGTGCAGCCATTGGGTGGTATGGAGTACATAGCCGTGTGCTCCAGTGATGGGCCCAGTGGCACGCAGCTGGATGTGAGAACGGGCCTGACAGCGCATAATTTTCGCAACGTGCCGTTTATTGCGTTCAACCGCAAAGACGATATGCAAACCGAGTTTGTAGCCAAGGCCTTTGGCCTTAAACGTGTCACGCTCAACCAAGTGTTTGTGCCCAGCTCAGAAGCCCAAGTGCGCGCAGTGCTAGCAGGCTGGGGCGTGAGCGTAGTGCCTGCATTGATGGTGCAGCCTCTGATCGACGCAGGCCGCTTAGTTAACATTGCGCCGTGGCATCACCTTCATGTGCAGCTGTACTGGCACTGCTGGAACTTAGAGTCTGACGTGCTCGACAGCTTGACTGCTGCGCTGATAGAAGCTGCTGGGAAGCAGCTGCATCGTTAGACTGCAGCAGCTACGTTGAACTAATACAAACCTCGCACTTGGGCATGCAAGCGTGCAAAGCCAAACAGCGCGTCAGTGTAGGGCGTTGGCACTTGCGTCATGCGGCCCAGCTCTTGCACTGCGCCCACTAATGCGTCCAGCTCCACGGGCTTACCGGCTTCTACGTCTTGCAGCATCGATGTTTTAAAAGCGCCTAGCTTCAAGGTCACAGCATGGCGGTGCTCTGGGTCTTGGTCGATGGGGATACCGATTTTTGCGCCAATGTCTTTAGCCTCCAGCATCACCTGCGATACAAAGCTGCGTACTAATTCGTCTTGCAAGATTTTGTCAGTGGTAGCTCCGGTAATAGCGCTGATAGGGTTCATTGTCATGTTGCCCCACAGCTTGTACCAAATGTCGCGCTGAATTTGCGGCGATAGCGTGGCAGCAAAGCCTGCTTGCTGCAGCAATGCCAACAGTTTCTGCGCGCGCGCAGTGACTGCGCCTGTTGGCTCACCAATGATCAAGCCGTTGCCAAAATGGTGCTGCACTACTGCGGGTGCGTTGGTCGAACAACTGGCATGCACCACGCAGCCTATGACGCGCTGCGCTGGCACATGCTGTGCAATGCTGCCATCGGCGTCCACACTGTGCAAGCGCTGGCCCGCCGCCGCACCACCAAAGCCTTGCAAAAACCACCAAGGCACACCGTTCATGGCGCTGAGCACAACGGTGTCCGGGCCCAGCATGGGTGCAACCTGCGCTGCCACAGCAACCAGCGACGGTGCTTTCACACAGATGATGACAACATCTTGCACGCCCAGTGCCGCCGCCCTGTCAGAGGTTAGAGGCCGCGCGTGCACTGTGTGCGCATGACCATCTGCGTTTTTGCGGTGCAGCGTGATGCCGTCTTTTTGTAAAGCTGCGAATGTGGCACCGCGCGCCAATACGCTTAATTGCACACTTGTAACTTGGCCTAGCTGCGCGCCAAGCCAGCCGCCGATGGCTCCAACCCCTACGATACCTATTTTGGTCATATTTGCCTTAAAAAGTAATCAAAACACCTGATTAGCCAGATGCCTCAGATGCTGAAAAATAACCATTCGGGCTGAGCTTGTCGAAGTCCTCATAAACCCTTCGACAAGCTCAGGGTGAACGGGCTGGTTATCTGAG
>JANOSN010000534.1:0-1075 GCA_031415895.1 Polaromonas sp.
CGGCTAGTTTGGGGCCATTTTTATGCCTTTTAGGCCACCAGCTCAGCAGAAAATTGCGCGGGCAGCTATTAAAAATGTAGTAAATCGCACTTCATCTAGCGCTTGCGTGCTCCATTGAAAGCGTATGAGTGCACTGAAATACTGGTTAAAATAACAGTTATTTGGCAAATATCTTTGTACCCCACCGCACGTTGATGCTATGACCACTTTGCAACCACCGTCCCCGCACTTTGGCGATATCACTATCTTTGAAACCGAAGATGGCAAAACCCGCGTGGAGGTTCGGTTTGAGCATGACAACGTCTGGCTCACTCAAAAGTTGATGGCGCAGCTGTATGAATGCACGCCAGACAACGTATCTCTGCATCTAAAAAATATCTTTACAGACCGGGAGCTGGACGAGCCCGCAGTTACCGAGGATTCCTCGGTAACTGCAGCCGATGGCAAAAAGTACCGCACCAAGCTCTATAGCCTGGAGGCTATCATCGCTGTGGGCTACCGGGTGCAAAGCCTGCGCGCTACCCAGTTTCGCACCTGGGCCACCAACCGCTTGAAGGATTACATCCTCAAGGGCTTTGCGATTGACTCCAGCCGGTTTAAGCATGGCACCCGTTTTGACCAGCGATATTTTGAAGAGCTGTTGGAAGAGGTCCGCGAAATCCGCGCCAGTGAGCGCATGGTCTATCAAAAGATCACCGACATCTATGCCACGGCAGCCGACTATTCGGCCAGCACGGCAGCGGCCGAGCAGTTTTTTGCTACCGTGCAGAACAAACTGCACTTTGCCATTACCGGGCATACCGCCGCTGAGATAGTGGCCAAGCGCGCTACCGCCAGCCATCCCAGCATGGGGCTGAGCACTTGGCGCAAGGCTCCTGCGGGTAAAGTGCTTAAAACCGATATTGGTATTGCTAAAAATTACCTGCAAGCGAGTGAACTGAAGGCGCTAAACCATATTGTTGACATGTACCTAGACCATGCCGAATTTCAGGCCAGCCGTGGCCGCCTGATGAAGATGAGCGACTGGGCTGTCAAGCTGGATGCCTTTTTGCATTTCAACGAGCAAGATATTCTC
>JANOSN010000535.1:0-2180 GCA_031415895.1 Polaromonas sp.
CTTACCTGCAGTTAAGCCTGCTGCTACGGGCTGCACTAGCTTTGCCACCTGCCGTGCCACAGCTTGACCGTTGTCGACAATGTGCACTTCGGGGCCCACGAGTTGGTTAAAAACAGGCAATACCAATGGGTAATGCGTGCAACCTAGCACCAAGGTGTCTATATCGGCATTTTGATTACCAAATCGGCCTGTAGTCCCAGTAAACACTGCACAAGCAGCTATTAAATCTGTAGTGTTATCGGCTAGAGTGTGGTTTTCAATCAAGTCAGCAAGACCATCGCAGGGGGTGCAAATAAACTCTGCTTGGCTGGCCAAAGACGCCTTGAGTGCTAAAAACTTGGCACTGTGCAGCGTGCCGCGCGTGGCCAGCACGGCAATGCGCTTGGTTTGGCTGACTGCTACTGCAGGTTTAAGCGCAGGCTCTACGCCGATGATGGGCAGGCCAGGGTAGTCAGCGCGCAGCACGTGGATGGCTGCAGCGGTGGCGGTATTGCAGGCCACCACCAGTGCCTTGATGTGGTGCTGATCGATCAGTTGCTGCGTGATAGACATTGAGCGCGTGATAACAAACGCATCAGCCTTATCGCCATACGGGTTGTGCGCGCTGTCGGCAAAATAGACAAAATTCTCTTGCGGCATTTCAGCGCGCAAAGCCTTCAACACGCTAAGGCCACCAATGCCAGAGTCGAAAACGCCAATGGGGGCGTTTAAACGGGTCGCGCTCATGGTTGTGGGATGAAGCCAGATTCTGCACACCAGCTGTTGAATAGCGGCTGTAATTCAGCTGGTAAATCAAATACAAAATCGACGTTGATGGGATGTGACGTTGGCAAAAAGTAACGCACAGCATCAAGTAACACGTTACCCTGTCTACGATCTTTATCTTTTTTGAGCAGGTTGCGTTCAGGTTTGTCGGACAGCCACAGCTTGTGCAGCGCCATCCAGCGGGGGTCAGGCACGAACATGGGGCAGGCATGCCCGCGCGTAGTAGCCACTACCACACTGATAGGGCGGCCCAACAGCAGCCATTCTTGCTCTATTAGCGATGCCATGGGATCAAAACCTTCACCTTTGGGTAACGGGTGGGTGCTGGGCGCGGCAAGTAGCTCTACATCGTAGTTGGCACTGTTGATGGCTTGGTAGGGCTTGCGTGGGTTGATGCGGTAGGTTTTGTCAATACTGCGAATGACTTTGAGCAAAGTTTTTCGCTTCACACCTGAGGTTGATGGCTGCATGGTGGCAAGTGATGCCTTGGTATCGCGGCACCATGCTAAATCAAAGTCTTCAGTAGCTTCGCTACCGGTTGGAAAGCGTACGCCGCAGGCCAATTCATAAGCTACGAATGCATTAGTCCCTACTAGCAGAACGTCGTTACCCAGTAGTTCATCTAGGTCTAGAGCACGCAAAATATCGCCGGGTTGATCTGATAAAACTGGTAAACGTAGTGCACGCAATTTGTAAAGCGTGGCGCGTTCATTCAATTGCTCTAGAAGCTTGGCCGTGCGCTCTTTTTGCGTCGCTTTGTCTTCTATAAAAGCTGAGTAGCGCGCTTCAGTCTCAGGACTGCGCGCGCCCAGACTGTGGCCGTTGTCGGCGCTGTCGATTTTGTAGGTGAGATACTCTGTATCCGCCTTAGCCGCCCAGTACATCGTGGCGGGCAGGGCGTTAAGTTCTCTTTGTGCATCTAGCCATGCTGTGTAGGTTTGCTCCAGGTTAGCGGCTATACGCTGTGCGTCTACTGAAAAAGGGATGAAATCATGCTGTTTGAAAGTCATAAGTCTATGATTTTACTGAATTTCTACCAAACAGGCGAATAACGCCTATTTCTTGGTAGAAATTAATATAAATCAACAACTTACGCATTGTTAATTAGCTGTGACAGCAATGCCCTTGAACTCCCCCGTAGCAATACGCTTTTGCCATTCTGCAGGCCCGGTGTTGTGCACGCTGGTGCCCAGCGAATCGACTGCCACCGTCACAGGCATGTCGACCACGTCAAACTCGTAAATGGCTTCCATACCCAAGTCTTCAAAGCCCACCACCTTGGCTGTTTTGATGGCTTTGGACACAAGGTAGGCTGCGCCGCCTACGGCCATGAGGTAGGCCGACTTGTGCTTTTTAATCGCCTCGATGCCGGTAGGCCCGCGCTCGGCTTTGCCGATCATGCTGATCAGGCCGGT
>JANOSN010000536.1:0-1642 GCA_031415895.1 Polaromonas sp.
CTACGCACCACTTAGAACTGGACGAACTCAAACGCCTTGAACCGCTGTGCGACGTGCAGGCCAACCGCGTGTTTGTGATAGACGACAAACGCGGCGTGTACAGCAGTGCGGGCATTACCACAGGCATTGATTTAGCGGTGCATTTGATAGCCCAAACTTGTGGTGAGGCCATTGCCGCCCGAGTAGCCCAGGTGATGGTGCTGCCGCTGCGCCGTGGCATCAACGACCCTGAGCTATCACCGTTTTTGCAAGGCCGTGCGCACATGCACCCTGCCGTGCACCGCGTGCAAGACGCCGTCAGTAGCCAGCCTTTGGCCGACTGGACAGTTACCCGCATGGCCGAGGTAGCCTGCACGTCGACACGGCATTTAGCGCGCCTGTTTGACTGCCACGTAGGCCGTGCCCCGTTGGGCTATCTGCGCAACATTCGGCTTGCACTAGCAGAGCGTGCGTTAGGCGCGGGGCAATCCGTAGGGATGGCTGCACAACTGGCAGGTTTTAGCTCGGACACGCAATTGCGCAGGGCCTGGCACGCAGCAGGTAAGGCGGGTACGCCATCTGGCGACACCTAGAACAAACCAGCTCGTTACTATTAATTTAGTGTCTTAGGGCTAGAAGGCTAAAAAATAGCCTGTTACCGTTAGCTGCGTTTGGCTATTGCACTTTGCATTTGAATCAAGGCTTTAAGTTGCCCACGCACCTCGGCCAACTCTCTTTGCTGCGTCAGCATGATGCTGCGCATCTCTCGTTGTTGCTGAATCAGTTCAGTCACTTGGGTGCGCAGCGCTGAGATGTCCGTCAGGCGGTCCATCACATCGGTGAGCATGCTCATGCGTAATCCTTGGCAGCGTCTTTTTGTAGCTTGCCCATCTCGCGCATAAAGGCTTTGTGTTCATCGGTATTGGCTTTAAGGTCGGTCAGCATAGACTGAATATCAAGCTGTGCTTTGCGGGTACCTTGGTCAAGAGTTTTGAGCTCGTCAGTGGTTACGCCTGCGATAGCGGCATCGACAGCATCACGCATAAGCTCGGAAACAGAACGCCCGGTCTTTTTAGCTTGGCCAGACAAGGCTTTTTTCTGCACGGGTTCAAGATAAACTTGCGTTAAGACCATTGCGCCCATGGCTTATTCCTTAAAAATAGGTTCAATACATGTTAATGTATATCAACCTTCATCAAGTGTCAAATCGGGTGCCTATGCGCTGGTTAATGCCTTGGTTGTAGGACTAAGATGCTGTAAATATCGATCCCATGGGTTCGTTTAACCTGCCCACCGCCTACCAAACTACCCCCTAAACTCACCCCTAAACTCACCCGCTAAACTACCCCGGCATACTACGCAGCTCAGCCACACGCTCAGCAATGGCGTCTAGGTCGTATGCATCTTCGGCCTTGGATAAATAGACTTCTAAATCAGGCACCGCTGCCGCATGGTTACCCAGCTCTGCATGGGCCAAGCCACGGTCACGGTAATCGGCCCAGGCGTCGGGTAGCAACACAATGAGGCGGTCTAACACGCTGATCAGGCGTGGCCAGTCTTCTTGGGTTTTGTGAATTTCTTTGAGGTTGCGCAGCATGCGGGCGATGATGTCGCGCGGCTGTGCGGGCTGCAGGTACAAACCCATGGGCACATCAAAATCGTC
>JANOSN010000537.1:0-1448 GCA_031415895.1 Polaromonas sp.
TACCGTGGTGGACACGGTGCTGGCTGCAGCTGCCGCACCCGCACCAGCATCCGCACCCGCACCTGTAGCAGCAGTACCAGTACCAGTGCCTACGGCTCCGCTATTGCCTGCAACAGTCGCTATCCCGCAATACAACGTCGCAGGTATTAACCCTGCAGCGCAATCCAGCGTAATTGCCGCTGCTAGCAACCCGCAAATCGACGGCTTTGCGCGCATCGAGGCCAGTGGCATTTTGCCAGGCTGGCGTGTGGGCGATGCACTTACCTTTCGCACCACTGAGCGGTTTGGTGCACGCACCGAGCGGGTTGCCGAGCGCCGCGCAGTCACAGTAACCGACGACAAAATCATCACCGCATTGGGCAACGAATATGACCTGTTTGGCAACCCGCTAAAAGTACAAAACAGCTTTGAAGTGCAAACCCCGCCGCAGTGGTATATCCACGAATACTATGTAGGCAAAAGCTGGAGCACCCGCTACAAACGCACCAGCTTTACTGGCGCAGGCAACTCGGTAGTTACCGCTGACATGCGCGTGGTGGCGCGTGAGCAAATCACCTTGCCTGCAGGAAAGTTTGATGCATTCAAAATCAAAATTCTTAGCTACAACACTGGCAATGGCTACAACGTTCGCACCGATGCATTTGCATGGATAGACGCAGCGTCCAGCAAGCTCATCGCCTCAGAAACACGCAGCCGAGACGGCGCAGGTCGGTTGATGGCTGACCAGCGTGTCGACTTGATGGCATTTGCCAATGGACAACGATAAAAGTAGTCAAAACAGCCCATAGTCCAAGTATTTATTGCTCAGAAAGCTATTAAATTCATAGTAAAAGATGCTTATGAAAAACATGTATCTTCGTTCCACAGTAAGCCGCTTGGCAAGTCTTGGCGTGCTAACAGTAGCGCTGTTAGCCGCCGGGCTACCGCTGCGCGCCCAAGCGCCCGGTGACCTGCGCGTAGCCTTGGTCATCGGTAACGCAGCCTATGCAGGCAACGCAGCTTTGGTCAACCCCGGTAACGATGCCAAAGCCATGAGCGAGGCATTGCGCGGCTTGGGTTTTACAGTCATTGAAGTGCGCGATGGCTCCAAGGCGCAAATGGCTGAGGCGATTATCAAAGTCAAAGATACGCTGCAAGGCAAGCAAGGCGTGGGCATGTTTTATTACGCAGGGCACGCCATGCAGCTTGATTGGCGCAACTACATGCTGCCAGTCGACGCCAAGCTGACCAAAGCCAGCGAAGTGGCCGAGCAAACTGTTGACCTTAGCCAAGTTATCGAAGCTTTCAAAACTGCGGGCAACCGCATGAACATTGTGGTGCTCGATGCGTGTAGAGACAACCCATTTGCAGCCACGGCCAGCGGCAAGGGTCTGGCCCAGCTAGATGCACCGCCGGGCACCTTTTTAGCCTACGCCACTGCGCCCGGCAACGTAGCGGAAGATGGCGAT
>JANOSN010000538.1:0-1941 GCA_031415895.1 Polaromonas sp.
GCCATCAACGTACCCATCAGTACACCTAACTTAGCTGCGCTGGCAGCGGCCGAGCCTGCGTCAAATGCCAAAGTAGCCATAAACAACGCCATGGTAAAACCAATGCCGCAAAAGCAAGCTACAGGCAAGTAGTCCGCCAACTTCAAACCTTGCGGCAGCCCACCACCCACCTTGCTAGCCGCCCAAATGCCCAGCAATATGCCCACTGGTTTGCCCAGCAGCAGGCCAAAAGCAATGCCCAGCGTGACGGGCTGCGCCAACGCCGCCCAACCAAACCCACTCAGCGCAACCCCAGCATTCACCACGCCAAACAACGGCAATATCACCCAGCTAATCCACGGCTTGATGGCGTGTTCAATCGCTTTGCTGGGGTTGGGACTGCTGGGGTTTTCGTCAATGGATTTATGGTCATCCTGCGGGCTGGGTATTAGCAGCCCCATCACCACGCCAGCCAGCGTAGCGTGTACGCCAGATTTCAGCACGCACAGCCACAGCAGCAGGCCCACAGCCACATAAGGCCACACGCGACGCACGCGCAGGCTAGACAAAATAAACAAAGCCAGCACAGCCACCGCAGCCAAGGCCAGCATGGTTTTGCTGAGCTGGTCGGTGTAGAGCAGCGCAATGACGATGATGGCACCCAAGTCGTCCAGCACGGCCACTGCGGTTAAAAACGCCAGCAGCGCAGGCCGCGTTTTAGGCGCGGCCAAGGCCATCAAGCCCAGTGCAAATGCAATGTCGGTAGCCGATGGCACGGCCCAGCCCGCTAAATTAGCCGGCTGCCCCCAGTTAAACGCCACATAAATCAACGCTGGCACCGCCATGCCACCCAGCGCCGCGCCAAACGGCAGCACCCTAGCCTGCGGTGTAGACAACGCGCCGTGCTGCCATTCGTGTTTAATTTCAATGCCCACAGCCAAAAAGAAAATGGCCATCAAAAAATCATTGATCCACAGCGCAATGGGTTTTTGCAGCACGGCACTGCCAATGCCAATTTGCACTGGTGTGCGCAAGGTGTGTTCAAACGCGCTAGCCCACGGGCTGTTCATCAGCACCATGCCCACCACCGCACTGGCGGCTAACAGAAGACCATCGCGTTGGGCAGTATTCATGCTCAATCGAGTTTTAGTTTGGATGCCAAACGGGCACCCATGCCTACGCACGCACCCGTCACCCAAAACAACCCAGCCACGCCAATGACTGCGCCTGCCACACCAAACAGCATGGGCATGACCACGCTAGAGCCGTTAATGGCCATCAGCCGCAGGCCTAGCGCCTCGCCGTGGCGCTCTTCGGGCGTGATTTGGTGCAAGGTGCTCATAATCATCGGCTGTACGCAGCCCAAGGTAAAGCCCAAGAACACCGAGCACACCCCCATCGACAATGCAGTAGGCATCAGCGGGTACACCGCAAACAGCATGGCCGTCATCACCATGGCCACGGTAATCACCGCCCATTCACGCAGGCTGTGCGCTAGCTGCGGCAGCAAGATGCGAATGGCCGCAGCAGCAATCGCAAACGCACCCAAGATGGTGCCGATCACGCTGGCGCTGTAACCGCGCTCGTGGCCAATCAAGGGCACGACAAAGGTATGCACATCCCAGCACGACGACAGCAGCCAGTTAACTATCATCAGGCGGCGCATCAGCGGCTCGCGCAGCAAATCCCAAAACTGCTTTTTCTCTTGTGTTCTGGGTGCAATCGCTGGCAGCTCTTTGGTTTTTCGTATCCAAAACCACGTGGCCAGCGGCAGCAAAGCTAAAAACAAAAACGCTGCACGAAAACTAATAAAGTCAATCAACAAGCCCGTCACAAAAGGACCTAAAAAATTAGACGCCGCCGGGCCAATCGACAACCAGCTGAATACTTGCTTAAGCTGCAGCGGGTTTTCAGCCGCGCGGCCCACGTGGCGCTGCAGCGCTATCACTGCAATACCCGTGG
>JANOSN010000539.1:0-1484 GCA_031415895.1 Polaromonas sp.
AAGTACACTGTTTTTGTGTTGATTTGCATTTTTATCAATCTGCTGCAAAGCCGCCTGACGCAACAAATCCTCTTGTGATTGCTGGCTCATACTGGCGCTTTAACAACGGCTTTGGCCAAATCTACCAAGACGGGTTTCACCAGCGCGGTTTTATCAGTGGGTGCAGCAGGCGTTTTACCGCCCACTTCAAAAAACGTGTATGACAAAGTAATTGTGGTCACGTCTTTAGATAGCTTAGGGTCGATCACAAATGCCACCGGCCAAGACTTTTTCTCACCAGGCTCAAGGGTGTACTGGTTAAAGCAAAAACATTCCAGCTTGTTAAAGTAAGCCGAAGCTTGCTTGGGCGCGTAGCTGGGAATTGCTTGTGCCGCCATGCGGCGATTTTGAATATTTTGAAATTCATACGTTACCGTGGCCAACTCGCCAGGGTGGACTTGTATTGATCTTTGGGCAGGTTTGAAATCCCAAGGGCCACGTGCGTTGGCGTCGAACTCTACGGTGATCGTGCGTGTTTTATCTATCTGCGTATTCGCTGCAATATTGCTTTTAGCACCAGGAATTTGTTTTTCGCCCAATGACAAAATATTAATACCGGTCATCTCGCAAATAGCTTTGTAGATAGGCACCAAAGCATATCCAAAAGCAAACATGCCCAAGGTCACCACGGCGAGCTTACCCACCATTTTGAGATTTTCAGTTTTGAGTGCCATGATGAACCAGTACTACGGCTTGACTGCGGGTGCGCTAGGCACTGGCTCAGACATTTGTATGGTGCTGATAGGTGCCATTTGCGGACGTTTTGGTGTTCCAAAGAAAGTTAGCCGCACTATAAAACCGATGAAAAAAACCACCACCACTGAGGCCAAAATAAGCCCCAGTGTTAAGTTTTTCTTCTTTTGGTTAGATGTGGTCATGGCGTTAATTGCTACTTAAACCCACTGCTCAGTGCGCTGCAATCTTGGTAGCTGCTTTGTTCAGCTTCGGTGGTGTTTCAAAAGTGTGGAACGGAGCCGGTGATGGCACCTCCCACTCCAAACCTTCAGCGCCGCGACCATCTGGGTCTTGCCATGGGTTTTGCTTGGCTTTTTCGCCCTTGCCCATCATGGTAGGCAACACGATAAAGAAGAAAAAATATACCTGTGCAATACCGAAGGCAAAACCACCCACCGACGCCAGCGCGTTGAAGTCTGCAAACTGCGCAGGATAGTCAGCATAGCGGCGTGGCATGCCTGCGAGCCCTAAGAAGTGCATTGGGAAGAAGGTGACGTTAAAGGCGATCAAGCTCCACCAGAAGTGGATTTTGCCGCGCGTTTCGTTGTACATCACACCAGTCCACTTTGGCGACCAGTAGTAGTAGCCTGCAAACAATGCGTACAGCGAGCCAGCCACCAGCACGTAATGGAAGTGCGCCACCACGTAATAGGTGTCTTGTACTTGGGTATCGATAGGGGCAACCGCCAAAATCAAACCTGTGAAGCCAC
>JANOSN010000540.1:0-2960 GCA_031415895.1 Polaromonas sp.
CGGATGGCCTTGCTCGTCCACCATGCACAGCGTCTTGGCGACGCGCTCACGGTCTAGCGGATAGCTAGTGCCTGCCAGCGCAGCGCTGCCCAACGGCAGGCGATTGACGCGCTTGCGCACGTCTTGCATGCGCTCGGCATCGCGGGCAAACATTTCTACATAGGCCAGCATGTGGTGGCCAAAGCTGACCGGCTGGGCCACTTGCAGGTGGGTAAAACCGGGCAAGATCACTTCTACATTGGCCGAAGCTACTTCAATCAAAGCTTTTTGCAAGTCCACTAATAAGCCGCCGATCAAATCTATCTCGCTGCGCAGCCACAGGCGCACATCCGTGGCCACTTGGTCGTTACGGCTGCGGCCAGTGTGCAGGCGTTTGCCAGCGTCGCCTACCAGGCTGATCAAGCGCGATTCGATGTTCAGATGCACGTCTTCTAAATCTAGCTTCCATTCAAACGTGCCTGCTTCAATCTCAGCGCGAATTTGTGCCATGCCTTTTTGGATGCTGGCATGGTCGTTGGCACTGATAATTTTTTGCGCAGCCAACATGTCTGCATGGGCCAGCGAGCCTGTAATGTCAGCGTCCCACATGCGTTTGTCAAAAAATACGCTGGACGTGTAGCGCTTCACCAGGTCGCTCATGGGCTCAGAAAACAAGGCAGACCAAGCTTGGGATTTTTTGTCAAATTGGTTCATGGTGGTGGGGCAATGGTAAACAGGTGGCTGTACGGCGCAGGGCTGCGGCTAAACGGTTTGTGGCAAGCCAGCAAGACTGGCATACTTCGGCTTGTACAGCGATTCTAACTTTTACCCGCATGCAAACCCGTTTTGGATCTTCCACGCTAGAGCACCCCAGCGGCATCGCGCCACGGTCTGGCCCAGCGCCGTTGGTGCTGCCTGCGCAGCCTGAGCCCGCGCCGGCGCTGATTTTTGATGCCTGCCAAGTGGGCGTGGTGCTGCGCGCGGTGTTGTTTGTAGAGGCCGTGGTGGCCATCGGTGTCATGTTTGGCGCTACCAACCCTCTGGACTGGATATCGCGCTTGGCCTTGATCACGGGCGCTGCATTGCCTGCCACGCTGGCTTGGTTGATAGCGGCTTGTGCGCTAAAAAAGCAATTACAAAAAATGTCCATCACAGGCCAGTGGCTGGGCGGTATCTCGCTGGGCGTGTTAGCGGGCTTGTATGGCTGCGGTGTGCTGGCGTTTATTGGTTTTACACAAGACGCCCCTTGGCTGGCCAGTGCGGCAGCAGGCGCCGCGTTTGCTGCGGCGCTGGTGGCCGCCTTGGTGGCACGTGCCAAGGGCCGCGCACCCGCCAGTGCCAA
Organism: Polaromonas sp.; assembly: GCA_031415895.1. Taxonomy (GTDB): domain Bacteria; phylum Pseudomonadota; class Gammaproteobacteria; order Burkholderiales; family Burkholderiaceae_C; genus JAAFIP01. Next base: position 1,322 of record JANOSN010000540.1, read on the forward strand.
CGCACGGCTGGCTGAGCTGCAGTCGCGCATACGCCCGCATTTTTTGTTCAACACGCTTAACAGTGCCATCGCTTTGGTACGCGCTGAGCCTGCGCGGGCCGAGGCGGTGCTAGAAGACTTGGCCGAGCTGTTTAGAAGTGCCCTGGTAGACCGAGGCGATGCCGTGAGCCTAGAGCAAGAGATTGATCTTGCCAAACGCTACATCGACATCGAGCAAGTGCGCTTTGGCCCACGCCTACGCGTGCAGTGGGTGATTGACCCGGCAGCCCGATTGGCCAAAGTGCCACCATTGCTGCTGCAACCCTTGGTAGAAAATGCGGTTAAGCACGGTGTAGAGCCCAGCACACAAGGCGCAGACATTAAGGTCAGCACCGAAAAGCGCGGTAGCATGGTGGTGGTGAAGGTGACTAACACCGTGCCCGCAGGCCACGGCAGCGCAGGGCACGGCGTGGCGCTGCGCAATGTGCAAGACCGCTTAAAGCTATTGCACGATGTGCAAACCGCGTTTCGCGCTACCATGGTGGACGGCATTTACCAAGTACGCATTGAGGTACCCGCATGAGCCCAGAGCCCAGCACACTGAGCGCATTGATTGTGGACGACGAGCTACTAGCGCGCGTACGCATGCGCACGCTGCTGGGCGACTGCCAGCAGCCCAGTTGCAGCGTAGCGGGCGAGGCGGCTGACGCCATGCAAGCCATGTTGCAACTAAAAACCACCCCGTGTGACGTAGTGCTGCTAGACATTCACATGCCCGGTGCCGACGGCATGCAGCTAGCACGCGAGCTGCGCACCGTGCGCCCCGAGCTAGGTATTATTTTTGTCACAGCGCACGCAGAGCACGCTGTGGCCGCCTTTGACTTAGAGGTGGTGGACTACCTCACCAAGCCAGTGCGCTTAGAGCGTTTAGAAAAAGCATTAGCTAAAGCGCTACAAAAAAAGGAGCTACTTGCGCAGCAAAGACTTGGACTACAAGGTGATTTAATACAAGAAACCATCATCATCCAAGACCGTGGCCGAACAGAGCGGGTGCCTTTGATTGATGTGCTGTACTTTAAAGCCGAGCTGAAATATGTGACCGTTCGTACTGCGCAAAAAAGCTATATTTTGGATGGTGCATTGAATGATTTGGAAGAGCGCTATGGTCAACATTACCTGCGCATTCACCGCAACACTTTGGTTGCTAAGCGTGCCATGCGTGCGCTAGAGCGTTATGTGGAAAAAGCTGGCGACCGCGAAGACGGCGATGATGAACTCGCTGATGTAGAAGGCTGGGCGGTGCGACTGCGCGGGGTAGACGATGCACTGTTGGTGTCACGCAGGCAACTGTCAGCCGTGCGCTCGGCGATTGCTTCTACATCCTAATTGCTATTAATTTTGTAGCTGTCTGAGCAATGAATGCTTGGACTACTGGCACTTTCTATTAGTAAATCGTGCAGTTTTGGTGTTTTTTGCCTTTGTTTTGCTTCTAGCTTTACTTCTTTGTTCTAGAACGCGACCTGCTGCGCCGTAGGGCTATCGCCACCCGAACCACGGGCCCTGCGGGCAAGCATCTGCGGTACTCACTACGGGGGAAATTTAGGAACTCGCTGCGCTCAAACACCTAAATTTCTTGTCCCCTGCGTTCCGTTCCTCGAGC
>JANOSN010000541.1:0-1458 GCA_031415895.1 Polaromonas sp.
CTGGAAATGAAGACCGCTGACGAATGCGTAGCTATCGAGCCTGCACTAGCGCAGTGCAAAAATCAAATCATCGGTGGCAGCATGACCCCCAGTGACGAATCAGGTGACGCACAAGCCTTCACCACTGCACTGGCTACCAAGTGTGCCGAGCAAGGCGTCACGTTTTTGTACAACACCCATGTGGTGGGGCTTGAGACTGCGGGTAGCAGCATTGCCCGTGTGCAAGTAGCCCAAGGCAGCGGCGAGGCGGGCGGCCAGCTGCAGCATCTGCAAGCTGATGCCTACGTGCTGTGCTTAGGGTCGTTTAGCGCGCAGTGGGCTAAGCTGCTGGGCCACACACTGCGGATCTACCCCGCCAAAGGCTACTCGGTCACCCTGCCCGTCATCAACGAGGCCGCGTCGTACAACGTGAGCCTGACGGACGACGAATACAAGCTGGTCTTCTCGCGCCTTGGCAACCGCCTGCGCATTGCAGGCACGGCTGAGCTGAACGGCTACAACACCGACCTAAACCTGGTGCGCTGCCAAGCGATTATTCGACGCGTGCGCCAGCTCTTCCCCGACATGACCGATGGGCAAGGCGCGCAGCTGTGGACTGGCCTGCGACCCGCAACGCCCAGCAACGTGCCCTATATCGGCCGCAGCAAAACCAGTAACTTGTTCTTGAATACAGGCCATGGCACACTGGGCTGGACACACGCCTGCGGATCAGGTGCTGCGATTGCCGACATCGTCAGTGGCAAAGCGCCGCAGGTGGATTTTGCGTTTACAGGGCTAGACACGGCTTCGCGTAAGGGTGTGTTGCAGCGCACAGCCGCAGCGTAAATGTGCAACTAGTGCCATGCCTGCGACAATGCAAGCATGAGCCACGACCTATCCGGCCCCTGCACCACCTGCGGCGCTTGCTGCGCCAGCTACCGCGTGGACTTTAGCGTGCACGAGCTGCTCAGCACGGGTGGCAGTGTGCCCGATGGCTTGACCGTTGAGGTCAACCACACCACCTGCCGCCTACGCGGTACCGACCATGCAAGCCCGCGCTGCGCTGCGTTAACTGGCCAGATAGGTACCAAGGTAGCTTGCGGCATTTACGAGTGGCGACCCAATCCGTGCCATGAATTAGAGGCAGGGTCTGACGGCTGCACGCGCGCTAGGGCACGGCATGGCTTGATAACGTTGGGTTTAGTGTAGTTTAAATTGCTATTTATTTCATAGCTGTCTGAGCAATGAATACTTGGACTATCGGCTCTTTCGATTGGTAAACGTGCTGTTTTACGTCTTTTATTGCTTCTAGCTTTGTTTCGTTGTACTGGTACGCGGCCTGCTGCGCCGTAGGGCTATCGCCACCCGAACCACGGGCCCTGCGGGCAAGCATCTGCGGTACTCACTACGGGGGAAATTTAGGAACTCGCTGCGCTCAAACACCTAAATTTCTTGTCCCCTGCGTTCCGTTCCTCGAGC
>JANOSN010000542.1:0-1445 GCA_031415895.1 Polaromonas sp.
CCTGAAATAATGAACGCCATGTAGCGCACACGCTGCGTGTTGTAGCCCACAAACTCCACACGCTCTGGGTTGTCGCGCACAGCGTTTAGCATGCGCCCCAGCGGCGTACGCGTGAAGGCAAACATCAGCGCTACACACACAAAGGTGTACAAGGCAATCAAATAATAGACTTGAATAGGTGGGCCAAAGGTAACGCCAAAGAAAGGCTGCCCCATCACCCGGTTACTAGACACGCCCGCCTCACCGCCAAAAAACTCCGAGAACATCAGCGACATGGCAAACACCAGCTCGGCCATACCCAAGGTAATCATCGCAAACGGTGTGCCCGCCTTTTTGGTAGTGACATAGCCAAAAAGCACGGCAAAAAACAACCCTGCAAAACCACCCACGATGGGGATTAAGCTGACCGGAATAGGCAGGGTACCGCCCGAGGCCAAGTTAAGCGCATGAATGGCCATGTACGACCCTAGGCCGGTGTACACCGCATGCCCAAAGCTCAACATGCCGCCTTGGCCTAGCAACATGTTGTAGGACAAACAGGCGATAGTGGCAATGCCCATCTGCGCGAGAATCGTCACGGCTAAGCCACTTTTAAAGAACAGTGGCGCGCAGAGCAATACCAAGGCAAACAGACCCCAAACTACCAAGCGGCCAACGTTATAAGGCTTGAACGTGTAATGTGTTTTTGTACTCATGATGGTTAACCTTCCCGCGTGCCAAGTAAGCCCTTGGGGCGGAAGATCAACACCAACACCAAAAACAGATACGGCAAGATAGGCGCAATCTGTGAGATGGAAAGTTTGATCAGCGAATTATTTTTGGCGGCATCAGATAACTCAATACCCATTTGCGCCGCCACGGTGATGAGCGAGTAGTCAAATGCGACAGCAAAGGTCTGAATCACGCCAATCAAAATAGAGGCTAAAAACGCCCCTGAGAGCGAACCCAAACCACCCACCACCACCACGACAAAAATCACGGAGCCTACCGCTGCAGCCATAGCAGGCTCGGTGACAAAGGTAGCGCCACCAATGACCCCAGCCAGCCCGGCCAAGGCAGCGCCCGCGCCAAACACCAGCATTAAAACGCGTGGCACGTTATGCCCCAGCGCTTGAACAGTATCGGGATGGGTTAGCGAAGCTTGAATAACTAAACCAATGCGCGTGCGTGTTAGCAACAGCCATACAGCCACCAGCATGATCACCGCCACCAACATCATAAAACCGCGTGTTGCTGGGAACGGTGAGCACACTACGCGCACAGCCGCATCAGCAGCGCTACACATCGCAGGCGCGGCTTGTCCAGCCACTATGCGCAAGCCCTCAACACTGTGGTTGACCAAAGTGAACATGGGGCCCTGCAAAATCTCTGGTGGTTTAAAGTCCACAGCAGAACGGCCCCACACGAGCTGCACCAGCTCTAGCAATATATACGACAGGCCAAAG
>JANOSN010000543.1:0-2894 GCA_031415895.1 Polaromonas sp.
GCCAATCCAGGCCTGCATGTGCACCTGAGCCCTGCGTTAAACACACTTTTACAAGAAAATAAGCCTGTAGTCCAAGTATTTACTGCTCAACTAGCTATTAAATCTATAGCAAGTACAACTAACAGCAGCTCAACCCAAGCCGTTCAGGCTGAGCCTGCCCTAGCCCCACATGTGCTCACATCGCGCCCTAAAGTCGCCATCCTGCGCGAGCAAGGCGTGAACTCCCACGTCGAAATGGCCTACGCTTTTACCGAGGCAGGGTTTGAAGCTTTCGACGTGCACATGACTGATCTGCAAGCTGGCCGCGCCAAGCTGGCTGACTTTGCAGGCCTGGTAGCCTGCGGTGGTTTTAGCTACGGCGACACGCTAGGCGCAGGCATTGGATGGGCACGCAGCATCACCTTTAACAACGCATTGTCTGACCAGTTCAAAGCCTTCTTCGCACGCCCAGACACCTTCGGCCTAGGCGTATGCAACGGCTGCCAAATGTTTGCCGAGCTGGCCGACATCATCCCCGGCGCAGCCGCCTGGCCACGTTTTACCACCAACCAGAGCGAGCGCTTTGAAGCCCGCTTGTCGATGGTGGAAGTTCTAGATTCACCCAGCTTGTTTTTCAAAGACATGGCAGGCAGCCGCCTACCCATCGCAGTTGCGCACGGCGAAGGCTTTGCCAACTTCTATCAACGCGGCGACGCAACCAAAGCCATCGCAGCCATGCGCTTTACCGACAACCTCGGCCAAGCCGCCGAGCAATACCCCGCCAACCCCAACGGCAGCCCCGGCGGCTTAACTGCCGTCACCACCGCCGATGGCCGCTTCACAGCCATGATGCCCCACCCCGAGCGCGTTTTCCGCAACGTGCAAATGAGCTGGACAAACCAAAGCATCGACCAACATAGCCCATGGATGCAGTTATGGCGCAACGCGCGCAAGTCGGTAAACTAAACTACTTTTTCAACACCAGTACACACTATGGCCACCAGTCTCCTCGCACTACTCGACGATATCGCCACCATCCTTGACGACGTGTCGGTAATGACCAAAGTTGCCGCTAAAAAAACAGCCGGCGTGCTGGGTGACGACCTGGCGCTGAACGCCCAGCAAGTCTCGGGCGTTAAAGCCGACCGCGAGCTGCCCGTGGTGTGGGCCGTAGCCAAAGGCTCGGCAGTGAACAAACTGATCTTAGTGCCTGCGGCGTTGACCATTAGCTACTTTATTCCTTGGTTGATCACGCCACTTTTAATGGTAGGTGGCGCATATTTGTGTTTCGAAGGATTTGAAAAGATTGCGCACAAATTTTTGCACAGCCCAGAAGAAGACGCCGCCCATGCGGAAGAAATTAAACGCGCAGTAGAAAACCCTGATGTTGATTTAGTCGCACTAGAAAAAGACAAAATCAAAGGCGCTATCCGCACCGACTTTGTGCTGTCCGCTGAGATCATCGTCATATCACTGGGCACCGTAGCCACAGCCGCGTTCCCCCGGCAAGTGGCCGTGGTAGTGGCCATTGCCGCGATTATGACTGTAGGCGTTTACGGCTTGGTCGCAGGTATTGTCAAGCTAGACGATGCAGGGTTGTATCTGCAAAAAGCCAAAACCCATACCGCCCGCGCCATCGGCAACGGCTTGCTGTGGTTTGCGCCCAAGCTGATGAAAACTTTGTCCATCGTAGGCACTGCCGCCATGTTTATGGTGGGCGGCGGCATTTTGGTGCACGGCTTTCCGTTCCTCGCCCACGCGATTGAAGCCTTGATAGCCAACTGGGGCTGGATGAAAATCGTTGCCTCGACGCTGATAGATGCGCTGGCTGGTGTAGTAGCTGGCGCAATTTGTGTAGCGGCGTGGACTGTTTTGCAAAAAATGCGCCGTTCAAAAGCCTAACGGGGCTTTTGAAACTTGCACATGCAAAGCCTTACTTGTTAGTACAAACAAACGGCGTGCGATCTTGCGTATTTCCTTTGGCAATATCACCCGTTTCATCTTTGGTGACCCGGTACTGGTGACCGGAGCTGTAGGCTGATAAGCGGATAAAAGCCCAGCCACTGCCGTCATAGCGAAACTCGGCCAAGCCTTCGGCTGTGCAGGTCCATTTTTTGACGACAGGTGCTGTCACTGCAGCCGTAGGGCTTGAGGCTTGGGCAGAGGTGCTGGGAATTGGGCTTTGCGCTTCAACCGAAGTAACAGCCACCAACAGCGTGCTGGCCAGGGTTTGTACAAAAATATTTTTTAAGTTCATAGATGTTGCTTGAGTAGTTTTTTTGGATTTATTCAAAGATTGCCTGATTGTTCTAGCGGCTCAATCTAGCGGCTTAATCCCCATCTCCGCTGCCAGCTTCACCCATTTTTGCGCATCGCTCTCTACACGCTTTTTAAAGTCTTCAGGTGTGCCTGTGGCGGCGTCCATTGACAAGCCTGCCAAGCGTTCTTTGGCGTTGGGTGTGGCGGCTGCTTTGGCCAGCGCAGCGTTGAGTTTATCGACCACGGCTTTGGGCGTGCCTGCGGGGGCGAGCACGCCAAACCATTGCTCGTAGTCCATGCCTTTCACGCCCAGCTCAGCCAGGGTGGGCACGTCGGGGTAGTCAGAGTCGCGCTTGGCGGTGGTCACGGCCAGCATTTTGAGCTTGCCAGATTTGAAGTGCACGGCGGCGCTGGCCATGGTGGTCAGCATCAGGTCGGTTTGGCCGCTGATGAGGTCGATCAACGCGGGTGAGCTGCCGCGGTAGGGCACATTGGTAAACTGTGCGCCAGAGCCTGCGCGCATCATCTCTACCACCACCGAGCCTGAGCCGATCATGGCCATAGTAACTTTACCGGGTTGCGCCTTGGCAGCGTCTAGCACTTTGGTGGCGACGATGCGGTTAATACCCTCGGGCGTAGCCTTGACAGTTTGCAGT
>JANOSN010000544.1:0-1144 GCA_031415895.1 Polaromonas sp.
GTTCACCCCGCTGCACGCTGCGACGATGCAATATGTCGATGTGCTGCAACTGGGTCGCGCAGCCTTAGACCAAGCCAACACCGAGTTTGGCCTAGCCTTAGCCGAAGACGAAATTATTTACTTGCTAGAGGCCTTCACCACACTGCAGCGCAACCCCACTGATGTTGAGTTGATGATGTTTGCGCAAGCCAACAGCGAGCACTGCCGCCACAAGATTTTTAACGCGCAGTTCACTATTGATGGCACGCCGCAGGACAAAAGCTTGTTCGGCATGATCCGCAACACCCACGCGCTGGCACCCCAGCACACCGTGGTGGCGTATTCAGACAACTCGTCCATCATGGAAGGGCATGTTTCAGACGCTTTTTATGCCGGTAGTCCAAGTATTCATTGCTCGGGCAGCTATGAAAAGCATAGTAGCTTGCGCCACGTGCTGATGAAGGTTGAAACCCATAACCACCCCACCGCCATCAGCCCCTTCCCTGGCGCCAGCACCGGCGCAGGCGGCGAGATACGTGACGAAGGTGCCACCGGCCGTGGGTCAAAACCCAAAGCAGGCCTCACAGGTTTCACCGTGTCACAACTCGGCGATATTGATTTAAATGGGGTCAGATCCAATTTAAATCCGCAGCATTTTCCGTCGCATATGGCCACGCCGTGGCAGATCATGACCGAAGGCCCGCTGGGTGGCGCTGCGTTTAATAACGAGTTTGGTCGCCCTAATCTGAACGGCTATTTTCGTGCGTTTGAACTAACCATTGCAGGCCAGCGCTGGGGCTACCACAAGCCCATCATGATTGCAGGCGGCTTGGGCACGATTGACGCAACGCAGACTGAGAAAATTATTTTCCCCGCAGGTTCACTTCTCATCCAGCTAGGCGGCCCCGGCATGCGCATTGGCATGGGTGGCAGCGCGGCCAGCTCGATGGCGTCGGGCACCAACGCTGCGTCGCTTGATTTTGACTCCGTGCAACGCGGTAACCCCGAGATTGAGCGGCGTGCGCAAGAGGTGATTAACCAGTGCTGGCAACTCAAAGAGGCCAATCCGATTCTCGCGATTCACGACGTAGGCGCAGGTGGCCTCTCCAACGCATTTCCCGAGCTGGTGAACGACGCAGGCCGTGGCGCGCGTTTTGATTTGTCG
>JANOSN010000545.1:0-2229 GCA_031415895.1 Polaromonas sp.
CATGTAATCCCAATCACAAACAACGGGCCCACTACTTGGTGGAATATTACGCCCGCTACGCCGCCGGGGCACAGGGCGATACATGCGCCGGGCAGTCCTTTAAATCAACTACAAACCAGGGGCCGTTGATGTTTGAATTCATGTTTCACCTAAAAAAATCGAATATCCTTAGTATCGAGGAGCTAATCGATTCAGAGACGTACCCTAAGCCGTACTCTGTCTACGTGAAAGGGTTTCAAGCCTGTAGTGCAGCTTTGCTCAACAGCGCCGAAGATTCTTTAAATTTTCGGCTTCCAGACCAGCTGCGCGCTTACTATTTGGAAATGGGTGTTGGCAATCTGGTTGCAAATGAAACAACGGCAACATTCTCAAATAACAACGTCTTAATTCCAACACACATTCCCAAACTTATTAACGGTACTTGCGCATGGATGATGCCTTACACCCAAATTGAGCCAGATACATTACCTTTCTTTGAACGCGACGTTGATTTATTCCTATGCCTAAAACCCCTAAGCGACAATCCCAACGCTGTCTGGTGGATGTGGGGTGAGCTCATGCCCAATGGCGGCAAAATTTGTGATTCTTTGGTAGAGTTTTTCCAAAAACTCATTGTTGATCCCAACTGGTTTAATCCTCCAAAAAAAATGCCAGAGTAAGTGCAAGGTGTCTACTCTGCCACTTCAAACGCTGCGAGAACTGCTTGTGCAACGCACAGCACTTTTGTTGTGTAGTTTATGTGTCATAAGCCTGCCTGCGCAGGCTGGTTACCCATCAAAAAAGCCCATAGTCCAAGCATCTATTGCTCAGGTAGCTATGCAATTGATAGTAAATGACACCACCCTGACCGGCGGCCAGATCACCAGCAGCCAAGCCGCCGTGGACGCGGCGCGCAATACGTTTAACAGCACCGGTGGCACCACGATTACCGACATTCAGAACACGGCGGCGTATAACGCCAGTGGCAGTAACACCACCCTGGGCTACACCCCCACGGTCACCAACCCTGATGGCAGCACCAGCGGCGGTGCCAAACCCAGCGTTGGCTTTGGCAGCGCACGCGGCAGCGCCTGCAGCACCAGCGCAGGTGGAATATCCGGCATCGCAGGTAACCAAGCTGCCCGCACAGGTGATGCAGGCACAGGCCTAGCGCCTATCTTTAACCCAGACAACGTGCGCGCCGACATCCAAGCGCAAATCCAGATCACCCAGCAAGCGGTGCCCCAGCTTAGCCGCGCCGTAGGCGACTACGCCGCAGGCCAGATGAACACCGCCCGCAACCTACAAGCCCAGGCAGGCCAACTACCCCAGGGCGACCCGCGCCGCGCCGAGCTAGAACGCCAGGCCAACGCCATCGAGGCCAACTGGGGCGACCAAGGCGTGATGCGCATTGGTGCACACACCCTGATCGGCGCCCTGGCCGGTGGCAGCGGGGGTGCCGCAGGCAGTGCGGCAGGCACGCTAAGCGCCCCCTACATTGCCAACGGCCTGCAGCAGCTGGGCATCACCGGGCCCCTGGCCAACACCTTGACCACTATTGCCAGCACAGGCGCGGGGGTGCTGGGGGGCAGGGCTACGGGGACAGCGGGTGGCGGCACATCTGGGGGTGCTACTGCGCTCAGTGAGGTGACGAATAATTACCTAGACCATCGACGCCCCGCAGGCGGCGTGCGCCTGTCAGAACGCGAGCGCTACGATGTGGCCGCAGCAGACTGCGCCAAAGGCAACCCCAGCGCGTGTGACAACCGCGACAGGCTGTCAGCCCTATCACGCCAAAGAGACGAACAGTTAGCGCAGGCCTGCAGCAGCCCTGCGACAGGGGCGCTGTGCAACGACCTGCGCGGCCAAGCGGCACAAATGGGCAACACCGTCACCACCACACCGCAAGGCTTCACCTACGCCAACAGCCCGCTGCAGACACCACTGAACGTATCGACCATAGGCCCTATCCCTAGCCCAGGTGCCAACACAGCGCAAACACAGATTGCCCAAGGGGTGACCGATGGGCTGATTGGCGAGGTGCTGGGAGCCCCAGTGGCTAGGGCGGCGGGGGCCACGGTACGCGGTGGACGCGCCTTAGTAGCCGAAGTGCGCGGTGGCACGGGGGCAGCAGCGGATGTGGCGGGCACGGGGGTGCCTAAGCCTGCAGTGACTACTGGAACGGCTGCTGAGGTAACGGGTGGGGCGAGACCTGTGGGGCCAGTTGCTGCAGCGCCAACTAACGTGCCA
>JANOSN010000546.1:0-1150 GCA_031415895.1 Polaromonas sp.
GAAAATACTTTCCCGTGGGCTCCAACACAAGTTCAACGCCGATCGATTCAAAAAATCCCCGCGTTTCAATTACGAAAACGCTACAAAGTCCCGTAGCTATGCAATCCACTCAAAAACATATTCACCCCAATAAAAGCAAACGTAGTAATCGCCAAGCCCACTAGCGCCCACCAAGCGGCTACTGTGCCGCGCAGGCCTTTCATTAGGCGCATGTGTAGCCAGGCTGCGTAGTTAAGCCAGACGATGAGGGCCCAGGTTTCTTTGGGGTCCCAGCTCCAGTAGCCGCCCCAAGCCTCGGCGGCCCACAGCGCGCCTAGCACGGTAGCGATGGTGAAAAACGCAAACCCAACGGCAATCGACTTGTACATCACATCGTCCAGCACTTCAAAGCTAGGCAGGCGCTCGGCAATGCGCTTGCGGCTGAACAAAATGGTGGCCACAATCAGCGCTGAAATACCAAAATAAATCGCCCAGTAGCTGCTCATACTGCCACCAGCTGCTGATGCAGGCGACTGACGAAACACAATCGGCTCAAAGCACAGCACCACCCCCAAAATCCACAGCGGCGCTAGCTTATACCATTTGGTCTCTGTAGCTTGCTGCTTGATCAGGTAAGCAAAACCTACCATAGCGGCTAGCGCAAAGGTGCCGTAGCCAATAAAGTTGGCCGGTACATGCAGCTTCATCCACCAGCTTTTCAGGGCGGGCACCAAAGGTTGAATCACATGCGCCTCGCGTACCAAGGTGTACCACAGCAAAAAGCCTACTGAGGCGCTCACAATCAGCATGACAAACGCGCCCAAAGACTTGGTTTGGTAGCGCGATTCAAAATACAAATAAAACGTAGTCGTTAGCCAGCTGAACAGCACGAACACTTCGTACAAATTGGTCACTGGAATGCTGCCAATATCAGGGCCTAGCAAATGGCTTTCGTGCCAGCGCACCATGGTGCCAATGAGTGCCATGGTGACACCCGCCCAAGCGATTTTGCTGCCTAAAGATTCCATAGCGGCGCTTTGCGCTTTGGACACCATGCCTAGCCAATAAAAAATAGTGCTCATAAAAAACAGCACGCTCATCCACAAAATAGCCGACTGGCTAGAGATGAAGTATTTAAGCCAAAACACCTTTTCTGCGCGTGCCAAGTCGC
>JANOSN010000547.1:0-6696 GCA_031415895.1 Polaromonas sp.
CACGGCCAGCCGCCACTACTGGAAAGCCACAGGTACGCGCCCAGTCCACCAAATCGCAAATCAGCGCAGGCTGGTCGCCAAACGCCATGGAGTACACCACGCCTTTTTGCGCTGCTTTGCGCGCTAGCAGTGGGCCGCAAAACGCATCGGCTTCTACCGTCACGTTCACAACGTGCTTGCCGTGCTCAATGGCTTTCAAAATATGATCAACAGCATGCACAGGCGAGCCGGTGCATTCCACCACCACATCAATCTGGGGCAAGGTCACCACGGCCTCCCAGTTGTCGGTGACCCAAGTGGTGCCGGTTTTAATAGCCTCTTGCGCGTTCTTCGCTTGCGATTGCTCGGCCTTCCAGCCCACTCGGGCTAGGTTGGCTCTGGCTGCATCTGGGCTTAAGTCAGCAATGGCCACCAAGTGCACACCTGGCGTGCGCGGGATTTGCGCTAAGTACATGCTGCCAAACTTGCCCGCACCAATCAGGGCGATGCGGATGGGTTTGTTATCTGCTTGGCGTTGCTGGAGTTTTGTATAGAGGTTCATGTTTGGTTATATTTTGGTTTTAGTTTTGTATTTTCTTTTTTGCGCCCTTCGCGAAACCTTCGCGCCCTTCGCGTCCAAAGATTCCGTCTTCGGCCTTAAGAGATAAATAACCTAAGCGGCAACCAAAACTTCTTCTAAAGAAGTCTCCAGCGCACTAGCAGGCACACCGTCTTTCCAGGGTAAATCTACCGGGTAGTCCTTCAGTAAACAATCATCCGGCAAACAATCAATCGGTGTGAAGTCACGGTGGGCAATGTATTCGGGGCGTTTGTGGCGACGGATATGGTTGCTAACTGCGCACAGGCTCAGGTACACGCTGACGCGGTTAAATGGCGACAGGTTGGCCGACGACGAATGCACCAAGCAGCTGTGGAACAAAATCATCGAGCCTGCAGGCCCTTTGGGGCTGACGATGCCGCCTTGTTTGCCGCCTGCACGCTCTACCAGTTGCGCGATCAGTTGATTGTCCACAGTCCACAGCGGGTAGCTGGTGGTGGTCAGGTCGTGTTTGGCATTCACAACGCCTTTTTTGTGGCTGCCGGGTATGAACATGAGCGGGCCGTTGTATTCGTTGACATCATCTAAAAAGATGGCTACGTTCATGGCGCGCTCGGTGGGCATCATGTCATCGTTCAGCCAGGTGCCGTAGTCTTGGTGCCACTGCCATACATCGCCTTCAAAGGCCATCTTGCCGTTGATTTTGAACTGGTGCATGTACAGCTTCTCGCCAAACAGGTCTTGCACAGGTTCGATCATGCGCGGGTGGCGCGCCAGTTTGGCAAACGGCTCGCTGTACATATGCGCTGCAAAATTGGTGCGCACAGCGTCTTTGCCTTTTTCGCGCACGTTGTAGTCTTCGCGGCGGGCATACAGCTCGGGTACCGCTTGTGTTAAGGCCTGGGTTTCTTCGGGGCTGAAATGGCCAGGAAAGAACAAGTAGCCTTCGCGGTCAAATTGTTCAAGTTGGGCTGGGGTCAGGCGCATAGTGTTCTCCTAGAAATGTGTATTCACTGCGTTAGTTGGCTATGGGTTTCAATACTTGGCTTAATTGGTTTTGCAAGTTGCCACTGGCTTGGTCGCCGTGGTTGCGCATTAAGCTTTCGGCTTTGCGGGTGTCTTTAGCCGCTATGGCGCGTGCAATGGCTTCGTGCTCGTCCCACACGGCTTCGCGCAGCTTGGTGGACTGCAACACCGCACCCATAGCGCGGCGAATGTGCCGCCAGTGCAGCAGGGCGCTTTGCTCAATCAGCGGGTTGTTGGCAGCGCGGTAAATGCCGCTGTGAAAAGCCATGTCCGCCTCAATCATGGCGCTGATATTTTTGCCACGCGCGGCTTTGCGCCCCTGGGCCATCAAATCGCTATCAAAAGCGTAGCTGGTTGAGCAGGCCAATCGTGCTGCCAGCGCATCCAAAGCACTGCGTATTTGGTACACATTGACCAACCAACTAGCGTCCAAGGGTGCTACCAGCAGCCCGCGCCCAGGTGCATCAGTCACAAAGCCATCTTGTTTTAAGAGCCGCAGGGCTTGCAGCACAGGCTGGCGGCTCACCGCAAGTTGCTCGGCAATGTCTTCTTGCGTGATACGCGTGCCGGGTGCCAGCTGGCCTTCGCTGATAGCGTCAAGCAGGTTGCGGTAGACCTGGTCTACCAAATCGGGCGTAGATTCAATTTTTAGCAAGGTAACCATGCAGCTACTGTACTCTGTATACAGAATCCAAACTTGCAAAACGCTGAGTTGTAATGTGCGGGTAATCCCTGATTTTTCAAAAATCACAGCTCCAGCTACAGTGTTGGCATGACCACACGCTACCCCTTTCGGCAAGATGCTGCCTATCTTGATGACCAATACAACAACCGCCTGCGCGTGCCTGATTTTGTGGATCGGCATGTATTGCCTTGGCAAGCTGCCTCAGCGCAGGTGCAGCGTTACACGAGCTGTGTGCTGGACGTGGCTTATGGCAGCGCTGGGTCAGACCAGCTGGACATATTTCCTGCGGGCGGGTCGCGTCAGCCAGTGTTGGTGTTTTTGCACGGTGGCTATTGGCGCAGCTTGGACAAAAAAGACCATAGCTTTATCGCTCCAGCGTTTACGCAGCGCGGTGTTTGCGTGGTGGTGCCTAACTATGCGCTGTGCAGCGCGCAAGGTGCTACGACTATTGAAGACATCAGTCTGCAGTGTGCTCGAGCGCTAGCGTGGGTCTACAAAAATATTGACCAGTATGGTGGTGACCCCCAAAGCATCACTGTGGCAGGCCACTCGGCTGGGGGGCACCTGGCGGCCATGATGGCGGCTTGCCAATGGGAGGCATTAGACCCCACGCTGCCCAAGCAATTGCTGCACAACGCCATGAGCATTTCTGGCTTGCATGATCTGGCCCCCATCATGCACTGCCCCTACTTACAACACGATTTAAAACTCACCGCTGCGCAAGTGGCGCGTTGCAGCCCCGCATATTTTGCGCGACCCAGGGCTAAGCTGTATGCCGTGTGCGGAGGCGACGAGAGCGATGAATTTTTACGCCAAAACTCTTTGATTGAAAAAGCCTGGGGCAGCCTGCATGTGCCTGTGTGCGAAGCGATGGCCGGGCATAACCACTTCAGCATATTGGAAACCTTAACCCAGCCCGCCCATCGTACACACCAACTGGCAATGCAATTGCTGCAGCGTTAAACTCTTTCGGTGGCGACTGAATGCAAGCCCAAAACGCCTATGACGATGAAGGTAATGCACACCAGCTTTAGGGCCGTGGCAGGCTCTTTAAAATACAGCATACCAATGGCTGCTGTAACGACTGTGCCCACACCAGACCACACGGCATAGGTGATACTTAAATCCAAAGTCTTAGTGGCAAATGTATTGCAGGTGAACGCTAGGGCGTAGCTTGCAAACATGATGACTGAGGGCACAAGGTGGGTAAAGCCGTGCGATAGTTTCATGCAGGTGGTACCCACTACTTCAAACGCTATGGCTATGGACAAAAGAGTCCATGCCTGCGACATAGTGGGGGTAAAAGACTGTAATAAAGAGATCATGGTGGGCGACTGTTAAACCTGATGGCTATTATCAATGAGATACCTGCATGCGACTGACAGACAACGAACTATCTATACGCAAATACCAATCCAAAGCTGCGCAGTACGATGCATCATCGCAATTTACGATGCCCCTGCGCAGGCGTACGATTGGTTTGCTCAGTCTCAAACCCGGAGACGTGGTGCTAGACGTAGGCGCAGGCACGGGCCTGAGCTACAGCCTGCTTTTAGAGGCTGTAGGCCCGACTGGGCGCTTGCTGGCTTTTGAGCAAAGCCCCGATATGTTCAAGCTGGCGCAGGAGCGCGTACAACGCGAAGGCTGGGAACATGTATGGCATCAACAATCCAGCGCAGAAACTGTCATCTTGCCCCAACAAGTCGATGCAATTTTGTTTAATTACACGCACGATATTGCGCGCAGCCCAGAGGCGGTAGCGAACATCATGCGCTTTGCCAAACCCAGTGCACGCATAGCTATGGCGGGGGTGAAGTTTTTTCCTTGGTGGACAGGGCCACTGAATCTATTGGCTTGGGCTAAAAACAGACCCTACAACGCCAGGGCCGCAGACTTATGGTCACCCTGGGATATTGTGCAAAGTTATTGTGAGCATTTTGAACGTGAAAGCACACAATGCGGCATGGGATATATCGCCCAAGGTCGTCTGAAAAATTAAGGAGCTAGCGGTGCACGCTGCTAGCTACACCGATGCATGCTTGGCGAAATGTTTAACGCCGTGCTAAGGGCATTGCAGCTTTTGCAATCTGCACGAAATCGGTGCTGATCTGAGTGTCTGCAACGACCCTGTTCCAAAACTCTCGCGCCAGAGCCAGAGCTTGCGACCACACGTCTAGCAAATCTGCCTGCGGCACCACAGCGGGTATTTGCAAAGGGCGAATACCTTGCGCAGTGGGCGCAAAGCGCATGGGCAGCATGTCGTAGCAAGGCGCTAGCGTAAATTGGGCATGGCTTGGCCCATCATGCAACAGGCTCAGGTTACCAAAATGCATATCACTATTGTGGATGAGTAGGCCAAAAGCGTAGAGCAAACTGATGCTTTGCACGTCACGATCACGCAGCATGCGCAGACGCTGTAGCTGCTGGGCGGTTTGCACCCAGTTGTTGCGCTGGCCTACAAACACATCGTCGATTGCACCCAAGCTCACCACGGCGCGCCTGCCGCGCGGGCCAATTCGGTCAAAGCGCTGCACTTCTAGGTAAACCCTGTCGATCGTTATTAACTGAGTTTGTGCGGCCTGCACGCCTGTAGCTTGGCAGCTAGCCTGCAACACGCGCAAGGCATGGTGTTCGCAGCGCAGCAGGTCGCGCCAGCGCACAGCCACAGCATCTGTGCCGGGCGGGCTGAACTTAACAATGGTGTGCTGCGCGCCTTGCGGTGTGTGGGCATAAGCAGTGAACTTGGATTGCTCGCCGCCAGCAGACGAAGGGCTGTGCTGCTGACCTTCTTTTTGCACTGCCAACTGGGGGTACACACTGGCTTTGCGGCGCGCTGAGATGGGCTTAGGCAGGCTTTGGTGTGAATACTGCTCAAGTGCTGCACGGCCCAGCACCAAGTCGCCTGGCTCATCAGCGCCTGCCACGCTGAGTGCTTGCAGCACATGGTTATCGTTCCAGTTTGCAATATCGGGCGGCAAACCCAAAAGCGGTATACGCGCTGGAAACTGCCTGCCAATAAAGCCTTGGGGCCGCATGTCGGCGATGAACCATGGCAGACCATCAAACACCTCTACTTGGCGCTGTGCCACCCATGCCGTGCGCGAGCCGCTTAGCAAGCCGATGGTGTTCAAACTGCCGCAGCTTCGCGGCACGCCTTCGGCATCAATACGGGTAACAGGCAGAGGTTGCTCGACCGCGACTGGCCGTGCCCGCGCGTAGCGCGTTTGCTGCGCCTTACCCAGCGTGAGTACGCTGGCACCTGCAGATTTAATTAACCGCGATAAGCTGGGCTGACTGCACCCCAGCCGTTGCACCAGTTGCGCAGCGCTGAGCGCCTCGTCACCTAAGGCGGCAATCAAGGATTCGATGGTGGCGCTGATGCGGGGTAAAGGCATTCAAATAAGGATTTATTTGAATAGATAGTAACATAAGTGCTAAACCTCACAAAATCCCAACAATTCTGGTAAATACCAAGGTTTTTTGAATAGATTTAAACATTAATAAATCTACTTCATTTCATCAACATCCCTGCGCCAAATTCGCCACAACTACATCAGCAAATGCTCGCCCGCATTGTCGCCACCCAAGATGACGTAGTTCACTTTGCGCACATCCATCAGTTTGGTGCCACCGCCATAGCTGATGGAGCTTTGGATGTCTTGTTCCATCTCTACCAGCGTGTCCGCCAGCTTGCCTTTGATGGGTTCTAGGATGCGCTTGCCTTCAACGTGTTTGTATTCACCTTTGTTAAAGTCGCTTGCGCTGCCGTAGTATTCTTTAAACAGCTTGCCGTCAACTTCTACCGTTTTGCCGGGCGACTCTTCGTGGCCTGCCAACATGGAGCCGATCATCACCATCGTGGCACCAAAGCGGATCGACTTGGCAATGTCGCCATGCTCGCGGATACCGCCGTCGGCAATGATGGGCTTGGTGGCCACGCGCGCGCACCACTTGAGCGCGGACAGCTGCCAGCCACCCGTGCCAAAGCCAGTCTTGCTTTTGGTAATGCACACCTTGCCGGGGCCAATACCTACTTTGGTGGCATCAGCACCCCAGTTTTCTAAATCAATGATGGCTTCAGGGGTAGCGATATTGCCTGCAATCACAAACGCTTTGGGCAGTTTGTCTTTCAGGCAGGCAATCATGTTTTTTACGCTGTCGGCATGGCCGTGGGCAATGTCGATGGTGATGTAGTCTGGGCTCAGGCCTTGGGCTACCAATTGGTCTACGGTGTCGTAGTCGGGTTTTTTAACGCCTAGCGAAATGCTGCTGTACAGGCCCTTGGCCTTCATGTCTTTGACAAACTGCACATTGTCCAAGTCAAAGCGGTGCATCACATAAAAATAGCCGTTTTGCGCCAGCCAAACGCAGGTACTTTCGGCCACCACGGTCTTCATGTTGGCGGGCACCACGGGGATGAGAAACTTGCGCCCTCCCAGATCCACAC
>JANOSN010000548.1:0-1690 GCA_031415895.1 Polaromonas sp.
GGATGCGTTGATTGACAGCATCGTTAAACAGCACGGCGGGCTGCACATTTTGGTGAACAACGCTGGCATCACGCGCGACATGCTGGCGATGCGCCTGAAGGACGATGATTGGGACGCGGTGATTGACACCAATCTCAAGGCGGTGTTCCGCGCTAGCCGCGCCGTGATGCGCACGATGATGAAGCAGCGTTATGGCCGCATAGTTAACATCACCAGCGTGGTGGGCGCGTCGGGCAACCCGGGGCAGGCTAACTACGCAGCCGCCAAGGCGGGCGTGGCGGGCATGACGCGGGCGCTGGCGCGCGAGCTGGGCTCGCGCAACATCACTGTCAACTGTATTGCACCGGGCTTTATTGAAACCGACATGACTGCAGGTTTGGCCGAAGAGCAACAAAAAGCGCTGCTGGCATCCATCCCGCTGGGCCATTTGGGCAAACCTTCTGACATTGCTCATGCAGTGGCTTTTGTGGCCAGCCCGCAGGCCAGCTACATTACTGGGCAAGAAATCCATGTCAACGGCGGCATGTATATGTGATGCGTTTTTATCCAGTGAAATGCAGTTTTTAGAAAACAGCGTCTAAACGGGTAAAATCGTGATGTTATTAACAACCCTTTGAGGGAATCTATGAGTGATATCGAAGCACGTGTCAAAAAAATCATCGCCGAGCAATTAGGCGTAGAAGAGTCCCAAGTAACCCCTGAGAAAGCCTTTGTGGCCGATCTGGGAGCTGACTCGCTAGATACGGTAGAACTGGTAATGGCCCTTGAGGACGAGTTTGGTATCGAAATTCCAGACGAAGATGCAGAAAAGATCACCACGGTGGCAGCTGCAATTGACTACGCTAATACCCATAAAAAGGCATAAGCATCTTCGCGTAGTCAATGTCGCGCAATAAAGGGCCAGAGGCACACGCTTCGGCCCTTTTTTGCTTTGCAGTAAATGCTTTTGGTACCAGCACATAGTGCCGACTGTCTGAAATCTTAGTTTTACCCCACGCTCACTTCAAATGCGTGGGTTCGGAGCGCAAACACCATGAGTAAACGCAGAGTCGTCGTCACCGGCCTAGGCTGCATCAGCCCTGTAGGCAACACCGTAGCTACCGCTTGGAGCAATTTGCTGGCGGGGCAGTCGGGTATCGACACCATTACCCGATTTGACGCATCTACCTTTGCCTGCCAATTTGCAGGCGAGGTCAAGGGCTTTAATGTGGAGGACTACATGACCTCCAAAGAAGCCCGCACGATGGACACGTTTATCCATTACGGTGTGGCCGCTGCTATTGAGGCGGTGAAAGACGCAGGCCTACCTACAGGCGAAGCGCTGGGCGATGACAAAGCCGTCCGCATTGGCTGCAATATCGGCTCAGGCATTGGCGGTTTGCCGCTGATTGAAGAAACCAAGGTCGAGCTGATCAACCGTGGGCCACGCCGCATCACGCCGTTTTTTATTCCTGCCAGCATCATCAACATGATCTCTGGCCATGTGTCCATGAAGTTTGGCTTCAAAGGGCCTAACATCGCCATCGTCACCGCCTGCACCACCGGCTTGCATGCCATCGGCACCAGCGCCCGCATGATCGAATACGGCGACGCGGATGTGATGGTGTGCGGCGGCTCGGAAGCTGCGGTATCGCCGCTGGGCATTGGCGATGTTAGGCCCTTTGAAGCCAAACTTCATGGACACATGGCC
>JANOSN010000549.1:0-1153 GCA_031415895.1 Polaromonas sp.
CAATTACGCGCAAACAAAATCACGCCACCAGTGAGCGGATTTTCAAGCCGCTGCTTGTCCACCTTGGTCAGCGTTAAACCGGCTACGTCGAGGATGATGGGGGCGTGGTTTGTCATGGTTTTATTAGGAGTTAATTACTATCAATTGTATAGCTGCTTGAGCAATAAATGCTTGGACTACAGGCAGTTTCTCTTGGTTAAACTGTGTTTTACAGTCATATTTCGCCTATTGGGAAGGTTTGGCCTAGTTTACGGCGTTTGAAGATGACTTTTCTAACTTGGTTAGCTAGCAGCAGGTGAAGAAGTTGCGCTGAAAAATTTCTCCGCAAACACGCGACCAGATTTTGTAGCCATCATCAGCCATCCCCGCGCCTTGCTACAAAATTTTCACCACAACCACGTTCACCTACTGCTTAAATTGCTTGGTCACGCTCAGTCTTTCAGTTCATAAAATATACCTTTGACGGAATATGCCGTAGAGGGTATATTCATGCCATGACTTGGGAAGTTGAATACACAGATGAATTTGGCGATTGGTGGAGTGGCCTGACCGAAGCAGAGCAAGAATCTTTAGCGGCATCGGTTCAACTACTAGAGCAGCGCGGCCCGTCGTTAGGACATCCGCACAGTAGCGGTATCAACGGGTCACGGCACAGCCACATGCGCGAACTGCGCACCCAACATGCCGGACGACCGTATCGCACCCTGTACGCATTTGACCCAAGACGCATGGCGATTTTGTTAATTGGCGGTGATAAAACGGGCGATAACCGTTGGTATGAAGTGCATGTACCCATCGCAGACCAGCTGTACACACAGCATTTACAGCAACTGAAACTAGAAGGAGAGCAAGATGGCTAAGAAATTTTCTGAACTGCGCGCAGGCATGACCCCAGCCGCACGCGCACGGTCTGACGCCAAGGCTAAAGTGATGCTGGCAGAAATGCCGCTGAACGAACTGCGCCAAGCGCGAGGATTGTCACAAAAAATGTTGGCCGATGTACTGCATGTACAACAACCGTCAATCGCCAAGATAGAAAAACGCACCGACATGTATTTGTCCACCCTGCGCAGCCATATCGAAGCCATGGGCGGCCAGCTGGATATAGTGGCGCGCTTTCCAGAGGGGTCTGTGAAGATTAATAACTTTACTG
>JANOSN010000550.1:0-3323 GCA_031415895.1 Polaromonas sp.
GCGGTGCGGGGCCAGCAAACGATCCACCAAGGTTTGCAGGCGGTCAGCCTCATGAATGATGACTTGCGTGTATTCGGTCAACTCTTTGTTGGGCAGCTCTAGCTGCAGCAGCTGCGCCGCGCCGCGTATACCGCCTAGCGGGTTTTTGATCTCGTGGGCAAGGTTGCGAATCAGCTCTTTATTGGCCTGCGCTTGGTCAATAAAACGCTCTTCGCGGTCAAGCTTGGTTTGCTGCTGCAGCGGCAGCAACTCCACTATCACCTCGCCTGCGCGCTCAGTTTGGGCAATGATGACATGCACAGGCAGCGCATCTGAGCCAAGCTTTTTCAGCAATGCGTCGTAACGCAGCGTGGCAAACGAATTGCTGGCCACACCGTCTAGTGCGGCCTCTAAGGCTTGCGGTTCTACAAACTGTTCTTTGAGCCAGCTGCCTTCAATGACACGGCGCGATGCGCCTATGGCGTCTTCTAGCGCAGCGTTGGCAAATATAACTCGCGACTGTAAATCAACCACAGCCACCAAAGTGGCTAGGGCGTCAAAAGCTAGGTAATGGGAAGTAAGTGGCTTGGACGGTATCAAGCCAGTATCTTAGCAAGTGCTAGGCCATATAGGTACTGGTGGCAAGAACAATCCAGTACGGCGCACGTTACTGAGTCGATAGCTGCAGCTACTGCGTGCTGCGCGGCACGTTGCGGCCAAGCTCGCGTTTGATGCTGGCAATGTCGCTGTCGTTACGGGCGATACTGGCTTTCATTTCGGCTACGCGGTCGATATATTTTTGATGGTTCTGCGCTTCACCACCAATTTTACCTGGCTCACCGTTGTTGTAGTCTTTCAACATCGCAGCTTGTTTTGTTTCAGCTTTTTTCAGCTCAGACTCTAAAATCCCGCGCGAATCAGAGTCGCGGCTGCGTTGCTCTGCCCCGTCGATGCGGCTACCTGCCTGCGGGGCAGCAGCTACGCGCACTGGCGCAGGTGCTGCGCTGGCGCTAGGCTGCACCTTGGTGCCTTCAATGACTGTCACGTTGCCACCGGTCAGCACCGAACAACCCAGGCGGTCAGCTTCGACCTTATTGTCGGTAAAGTGCGTTACGCCATTGACCGATGGGCAGCGGTAGGCGGCTTTGTTTTGTGCTGCGGCTGTGCCAGCAGTGATCAACAAAATAGGCGCTATCAATGCTGTAGCAGCTTGCACCAAGCTTTTTGCAGATACTTTAAAAATAGGCATTAAATTAGTCATACCAAACTCCAAATCTCACACCTTTTAAGTTTTCCAAGGACGATTTGCCAGTATGACGTAAATTCTTAGAAACATCAAATAACTTGTTGTCACAAAACAGAAAAGGACGACCTAGGCCGTCCTTTTTAAACTACAAACTGTATTCAATTACAGTCTTACTGTGTTTACAGTGAGTAGTACATGTCAAACTCAATCGGGTGCGTGGTCATGCGAAAACGCGTGACTTCTTGCATTTTGAGTTCGATGTAGGCGTCGATCATGCTGTCGGTGAACACGCCGCCTTTGGTCAAGAAGCCGCGGCCCTTGTCCAAATAATCCAAAGCTTGGTCTAAGCTGTGGCATACGGTTGGCACTTTTGCATCTTCCTCTGGCGGCAGATGGTACAAGTCTTTGGTAGCTGCTTCGCCCGGATGGATTTTGTTTTCCACGCCGTCCAAACCAGCCATCATCAAGGCTGCAAAGCCAAGGTACGGGTTCATCAATGGGTCTGGGAAGCGGGCTTCAATACGGCGGCCTTTGTCGCTGGCGACATAAGGAATACGGATTGATGCAGAGCGGTTGCGCGCTGAGTAGGCCAACTTGACCGGTGCCTCAAAACCTGGAACCAAACGCTTGTAGCTATTGGTGCCGGGGTTGGTGATGGCGTTCAGTGCACGGGCGTGCTTGATAATGCCGCCGATGTAGTACAGCGCAAAGTCTGACAAGCCTGCGTAGCCGTTACCAGCGAACAAGTTTTTGCCGTCTTTCCAGATCGACTGGTGCACGTGCATGCCAGAGCCGTTGTCGCCAACGATAGGCTTGGGCATAAACGTTGCGGTTTTGCCGTAGGCGTGGGCTACGTTGTGAATGACATACTTCATCAGCATAGTCCAGTCAGCGCGCTGCACCAAGGTGCTCAAGCGGGTGCCAATCTCGTTTTGGCCAGCGCCCGCCACTTCGTGGTGGAACACTTCAACTGGGATGCCCAATGATTCGAGAATGAGCGACATTTCAGCGCGCATGTCTTGGGTGCTGTCCACTGGAGGCACTGGGAAGTAGCCGCCTTTGACGGTTGGACGGTGGCCTTTGTTGCCGCCTTCCATTTTTTTGCTGCTGTTCCATGGGGCTTCTTGTTCGTCAATTTTGACAAACGATCCGCTCATGTCTGCACCCCAACGCACGTCGTCAAAAATGAAGAATTCTGGCTCTGGGCCAAAGTAGGCGGTGTCGCCCATGCCGGAGGCCTTGAGATAGGCTTCAGCGCGCTTGGCAATCGAGCGAGGGTCACGGTCATATGCCTTGCCGTCACCTGGCTCGACGACGTCGCAGCTCAAAATGATGGTAGTTTCTTCAAAAAACGGGTCAATATTAGCGGTGTTCGCATCGGGCATGAGCAACATGTCAGACGCTTCAATACCCTTCCAGCCAGCGATGGATGAACCGTCGAAAGCGTGGCCGTCAGAGAACTTGCCTTCATCAAAGTGGGACACAGGCACGGATACGTGCTGCTCTTTGCCACGGGTGTCGGTGAAGCGGAAGTCAACGAATTTGACTTCGTTGTCCTTCACCATTTTCATTACGTCTGCGACGGTCTTGGCCATCAAATGCTCCTAAGGATGGGTGGGTGGTTGAAAAAGCTGTTCTTTTGAGTTCAAGCTCGTCCGTGGTGCATGCACTTTTTGTGCCATTTGCCCACGTTGATTTCGCTGAGATCAAAACCCTAGATTGTGCGCGATTTTCGGGGCAATTGCGCTGTGGGTTGAAAGCAAATGGTGCTGCTGTGCTGCTTTGAAGGCACATTTACCAGTAAAATATGCTTGTAGTCCAAGTGTTTATTGATTATATTGCTATTAAATGCATAGCAATTGCTGTCTTTAAACTTTGACCAGCCTGCTCCCACCTGTGTATGCTTAATCTACCTGTTGCTTGCATATGTGCAGCTAGGCTCCAAGACGCCACCGGCATCGCCGCTTACGTCCACGCGACTGCCCGTGGCGGTACCGCGCTGATCGGCGGCGACTACCAGGGCGCGAACCCGAACATCCCAAATGCTGATCGGACAGCCGTGTCGCCGGGCGCCAGCATCAGCGCGAATGCGATTTCT
>JANOSN010000551.1:0-2093 GCA_031415895.1 Polaromonas sp.
CGGGCCACGTGCGCGCGCCCGTGGCCAGTGCCAAGTCTAAAGATGCCGTGCAACTGCTCACCGTGCACGGTGCCAAAGGCCTAGAAGCCCACACTGTGCTGCTGCTAGATGCTAACGCCCAAGCCGAGAAGTCCCGCAGCATGGACGTGCTGATCGACTGGCCCGCCCAGCACGTAGCGCCCACCACCTTCGCATTTTTAGTCAAAGAAACCACGCCCCCGCGCTGCGTAGCCACCGCGCTGCTGCACGAGCAAGCCGCCAGAGCGCGCGAAGAAACCAATGCCCTGTATGTAGCCATGACGCGCGCTCAGCACACGCTGGCCCTGTCAGCGCACGATGTGCGTACCCCCGCTGCGCACAGCCCGTGGCAGCGGTTTGCAGCGCTGCCGGATGGCGCGGTGCAAGACGCGCAGATTGAAGCTACAGGCGCGCAACAGTCTGCATTTGCAGCGGTAGCCACTAATTTATCTGCTGCAGCGCCTGTAACGCCCTCTAGTGTGTCTACAGACGTGTTTTATGTATCAAATATGCCGGTAGTCCAAGTATCTATTGCTCAAGCAGCTATTAAAATCATAGTAATCGCTGATGCCGACAGCCCAGCCGCCCGCCAAGGCTTGGCCATGCACCGCCTGCTAGAACTGTACGCACCCGGCGTAGATTTAAACCCGCTAGCGCGCAGCATAGGCGCACAGTTTTATTTAACCGCCGAGCAAAGCGACACCGCCTGCGCCACAGCCCAGCGCATCACCCAAGGCCCCGCAGCCTGGGTGTGGGACGCCCAGCACATCGACTGGCAAGCCAATGAAGTAGAGCTGCTGCACGCCGACCAGTTGCTGCGCCTAGATCGCTTGGTGCGCCACACTGCCACCCAGACCTGGTGGGTGCTAGATTACAAATCAGCCAACGCCCCCCAGTTGCAAACCGCGCTGCGCGCCCAACTTGCCCAGTACCAGCAAGCAGTGCAGTCCGCCCACCCTGGCACTGCAGTCAAAGCCGCATTTATAACCGGCGAAGGCCAGCTTGTAGAACTATGACCACCCCATCCGCGCCCGAGCCACCAAGATCCAACTTCGTGCAGACCAGCCCCACCTTCGTGCCGACCAGCCCCACCCCCGTGCAGATCAGCCCCACCTCCGTTCGGCCTGAGCTTGTCGAAGGCTTGGCACCCCCTAAAAAAGTGGTCATCATCGGCGCTGGCCCTGCAGGCCTGATGGCTGCCGAAGTGCTGAGCAACGCAGCCCATGCGCAACGTAACGCGCGAGGTAAGGCCAGCTTTGAAGTGCATGTCTACGATGCCATGCCCAGCGCAGGCCGCAAGTTTTTATTGGCAGGCATTGGTGGTTTAAATTTAACCCACAGCGAGCCTTTAGCGCCGTTTTTGACCCGCTACTATGAAAGAAAAGACGCGCTAGCCCAAGTAATTACTGCTCAACCAGCTACGCAATTAGGAGCATGGGCTAAGGGTTTAGGCATCGACACCTTCACAGGCACGTCAGGCCGCGTCTTCCCCACCGACATGAAAGCCGCCCCCTTGCTGCGCGCTTGGCTGCACCGCTTGCGCGAGCGTGGTGTGCAGTTTCATATGCGCCACCGCTGGACAGGCTGGACTGACCAAGGTGCGTTGCAGTTTGAACACCGCACTGCAGCAGGCACAGGTGTAGGAGCAGATGCAGCGCCACAACACATCACCGTCACGGCCCAGGCCACCGTGCTAGCACTGGGCGGAGCCAGCTGGCAGCGCCTAGGCTCAGACGGCGCATGGGTGCCGTGGCTGCGCGCCAAAGGCATTGACGTGGCCGACCTGCAGCCCGCCAACTGCGGCTTTGACGTTGCTGTGAACGGCAAGCCTGGTTGGAGCGAACACTTCAAAACTAAATACGCAGGCCAGCCTTTTAAAACCGTCGTCATCCGCGTTGAGGGAAGCGCGACAGAACCCGAGTTTCACCGCCAAGGCGAATTTGTCGCCACCCAAACCGGCGTAGAAGGTAGCCTGATTTACGCCGCCAGCAAGCTGCTGCGCGACCGCATCGCCACCCACGGCAGCGTCACCTTCCACCTAGACCTGCTGCCCCAGTGGGACGCCGCTAAAGTGC
>JANOSN010000552.1:0-25735 GCA_031415895.1 Polaromonas sp.
AGATTGCCGGTTGGTTCATCAGCCAACACCAATGCGGGCTGCATGATCAGCGCTCTTGCAATAGCTACACGTTGCTGTTGACCGCCAGACAGATCGTTGGCCAAATGGTCTGCCCATTGGGTAAGCCCCACTTTGCCAATCAGGTCAGCTGCCCTTTCACGCATGGCATCATTGGGTTTACCTTGCGCCGCTAGCAGCGGCAGCATCACGTTTTCTAAGGCAGTGAAAGCGGGCAATAAATTATGAAACTGAAATACAAACCCTATTGCTCGCGCTCGCAGTTGGGTCAAAGCTTTGTCATCTAACGCTTGTGTCTCTTGATCGGTTACAAATATTTTTCCGGCGCTGGGCTTATCAAGCAAACCAATGATGTTGAGCAAGGTACTTTTGCCCGAACCCGATGGACCTATCAGTGCTGCAAACTCGCTACGCTTTAAAATTAGATCGACACCATGCAACACCTCTGTTTCACCAGCTTTACCCATACTGTAGGACTTGCGTATACCTTCCAGGCGCAGGGTAGCTGTATTATCAACATCAGCCACGTATAGCCACCGCAGGGTCTAGCTTGGCCGCGCGCTGGGCAGGAAACACGGCCGCCAAAGTACCCACCAGCGTGGCGCCAGCGGCCACGTACAAAAATAGCACAGGCTCGGCATTGACCACAAATAACGGTTTGCCATCAGCGCCCATAGCGTATGTACGCCACGCCCATAAAAATATCCATCCCAAGAGCGATCCTGCAATAGAACCCAAAAGTCCGAGTAACGCACCCTGAACTAGGAATAGACGCAGTATTTGTGCGCGCGTAGTGCCTGTGGCCCGTAGAATCCCGATCTCTTTGGATTTTTGCACTACAGACACTACCAACACACTGGCTATACCCAGTGCAGCGGTAAGTCCTACAAAAAGTCGAATAATAAAGAACGACATATTTTGTCCAGACAATGCGCTGAAAAACTCAGCATTCGTCTCGATCCAGCTTTTAGCTGTAATGCCCAATTGCGCTTCGATAGATTTTGCCAAAGCTTCCGCTGCAAATGGTTGGCTAACTTTCAGATGTAAGCTGTCTGCGCCACCTGGTAAACCCAATAGGCTCTGCGCAGTGCGTAAAGCTACATATACGCTTCCTTCATTTCGACCCTCGCTGCCAAAGTCGAATATACCTAGCACCGTAAGCGATGCAGATGCGCCGGAGGGAGTTTGCAAAGTCAACTTATCGCCAGTCCATACGCCCAAGTCTTTGGCAAGTTTGGTACCTATCAAAATATCTGTGCTTGACAGCTCAGCACTTCCGGCTACCATTTTTTTCTTTAACGCTATCAATTTTAGGTAGCTCTGTGGCTCTATGCCTATTAAACTAACGCCGCGATTTGCATCTGCACGCAACACAAAACCAGCACCCGCTATGATGGGCGTTACCACCAGCACGTTGGGCATACGGTTTAAAGCATCGCGTAGAGATTGCCATTGGTCTAGTGATTGTGCGCGCTTAGCGCGCGGCTGTACCAATGTAGCCAATCTATCTTGCTCTTGCGGGCGCAATTTGCGCGCCACCTCATCTGGCGGAGAAATCACAATCTGCGCTTGATAGTCCAGTAGAGTACTGAAAAAGTTGCTCTGCAATCCCGTCAATAAAGCTGACATAAACACAATTACTGACACGCCTAGGGCCACTCCAGCAATAATAAAAATGGTTTGCAGCAGTCCCTCACGCAAAAAGCGTGTTGCCAATATCCACTCAAAGGGCGCTAACGGGTTCATGAAGGCGGCATTTTTCCAGGGGCTGGCGTGTCAGCAGTATCTGTGGAAAAGGGCGAAGACGAAGTGGCTTTTATAGCACGCACACGCTGCCCTGCCGTTACGGTAGTGCCGCTAGTTAAGATTACGTTGTCACCTGCAGCGATTCCACTAAGAATTTCTATAATGTCATCTCCCCGCAAACCCAACTTGACTATTTGTTTTTCTGTGCGCTTGCCTCGCACCACCAACACCCAAGGCGCATCACCTAGCGCATCGTTCACTGTTGCTGTCGGTATCACTAATACCGCCTTGCGCTGTGCAGTTTCTATATCCACTGATACTGTCATATCTTGGCGTAAATAGGCAGGTGGTTTTATCACACGAAGCTTGATTTCCACTGAGCCACGCGCAGCATCCACACCAGGGTTAATGTATATCACTTCGGCGTTAAAACGCTGGTCTGCAAAGGCGTCGGCAGATCCAATTGCTTTTTGTCCTATTGCCAGTTTACCTAGATTCTTTTCGTCAAGCTGCACCACTATTTGCGTTTCGCCGCTGGGGGCCAATACCATCAGCGCTTTACCAGGTTGCGTAATGTCACCCGGTTCTACGCTGCGTGCTATCAAAACACCATTTGCAGGGGCACGTATTACATCGTCTTCAAGCTTGACACGTGCTAGCCGTAATCCAGCGCGCGATTGCTGAGCTGCCGCGTTAGCTAGGGCCACGTCACTGCCACTGGATTGGTTGGTGTTGACTTGTATATTGGCTGCACTAGCTTGGCTAGTGGCAATGTCTAAATTACGCTTTGCTTCGCCTAACTGGACCTGGCTAATAAAGCCTTGAGCTACCAGGCTACTGGTGCGTTCGTATTGTTTACGTGTTTGCTCTACATTGACCTGCGATTGCCGCAAACTCTGCACTGCACCAGGCAACCCGACTTCACGCAACTGACGCAACCGAGCATCTGCCTGGGCTAAGGCGGCAAGCGCTGCGTCCACATTAGCGCGCGCGTCTTTGTCGTCAAGTTCAATGAGTACCTGACCTTTTTCAACAGTCTGCCCCTCTGCCACCGGAATTCCGACGACACGCGCCGACATCTGCGCCGCCACTGTTACGCGCTGAGGTGTTATGACGCGACCGCTAGCTACTACTGACTGAACTAGACCGCCCGTTATCGCTGCCACCATGCTGACAGGTTGCCCAAGTATTTTGTTACGCAAAGCGTAAACTAAAATGCACGCCAGCAGAAGTATGCCGAGTCCTATTTTCAACCAAGGTAAAGATGTAATTTTTTTATCAATTTTTAGCGGCGGTGGTTTGCCTGATTTCAAGTCTTTACTGACATCTGCAATGCGTGAATCGTCCACCGCAGTGTCTGCTGTTTTCGGTTGAACAGGCAAGGCGATGGCTTCGGACATGTAGGTACTAGACTCAGGTTAACTCTGATAAATATAGAAGTTTCAGCTCTGATTGTCTGTGCGCTAGCGCACTTTATGAAAAAAACGTGTTTTATATATTTTCCAATACAAAATACAACGATAGTCCATGTATTCATTAACTATTTAGCTATTAATATTATAGCAATTAAGATTTCATAATAGAGCACACAGCTCTACTGATTGCCTACATAAGCGCATCCAGCTTCGTCATGCCAGTGCCTTATGGTTCTACAAAGTTTTGCTCGTCGCTATGTGCGGCAACGCACAGAAATTAGTCCGTCAACGGTGCACAGTTCAGTTCCCTCAATCCAACTGAAAGAAACCTATGAAAACTGATTCGCAACTTCAAAAAGATGTAATGGCTGAACTGAAATGGGAGCCTGCAGTGCATGCCGAACAAATTGGCGTAGAAGTCAAAGATGGCATTGTGACGCTAGCTGGTCACGTAGACAGCTTCCCTGCAAAATGGAACGCAGAGCGTGCTGCACTGCGCGTTGCAGGTGTCAAAGCTCTAGCGGTAGAAATTGATGTGAAACTAGCAGGTTCAAACCAACGTACTGATGCAGACGTGGCACGTACCGTTGAGAATGTACTACTGTGGACGACATATCTGCCAAAAGATTCTGTCAAAGTGATGGTTGAAGGCGGCTGGGTCACACTGTCAGGAGAAGTGCAATGGGCGTTTCAACGTGCAACGGCTGCAACAGCGGTGCGTTACCTGAGTGGCGTTAAGGGTGTGAACGACCAGATCACCATCAAACCAGGCGTTACAGCCAGCGTTGTTAAAAACGATATTGAAGCGGCCTTAAAACGACGCGCTACCAGCGAGGCAAACGGCATCAAAGTAGCTGTCAGTGGCTCTCAAGTAACGCTTTCAGGAAAGGTTCCAACCTGGGCTGAACGCGATGCCGCTGGAAGCGCTGCATGGGCCTCGCCAGGGGTTAGTAATGTGGTCGACAACATCGCTATTTCATACTAAACCTGTTTTAGTTTAGGTCAATAACTATGCATGCCAAGCGTGCCAATACGGTCATGCTTGGTTTTTCCTCAGCAGTTGTAATTGAAACTCAATTTTTAGGACACACCATGGACAATAACAATTTGTCAGATTATCTTTTTAAAACGCACAATGAAGCTGAAAACGCCGTAGTTTTTTACATAAAACAAGGTTCACAGAAAAGGCATGAAGCTAGCTGATACGGCTTAAATTTAACCAATGTATGCGCCTTTCATACACGCCAATTGCAATAAATGCTAATCAACACTATTATTAATTTAACGATAGCGCTGGCTATGTGCGGCTGGTTGTATGGTCTGCAACGGCGTCATGCATCGTTTAGCGTACAAGTATTTGCCGGCTTGGGTCTAGGTATTGCTCTGGGTGCGGCAATGCATTGGGCCTACGGTGTCGATTCACAAATTATTTCTAGCACCAATGCGTATTTAGATATCGTGGCTACGGGCTATGTAAAGCTTTTGCAGATGATCGTCATGCCACTGATCATGGTGTCTATCGTGGCTGCAATCGTTCAAATGAAAGATACAGCCTCAATAGGGAAAATTAGTGTGCTGATCATCGGCATGTTGATGTTGACTACCATGGTAGCCGCTGGTATAGGTATTTTGATGGCTAAGTTATATGGCCTGACTGCTGTTGGCTTAACGGCCAGCGCTGCCGACGTGGCACATGGCGCGGTGTTGCAAGGCTCACAAGCGGCCACTAAGGCAATAACTTTACCCAGTCTGATTTTAAGCTTCATTCCATCTAATCCTTTTTTAGATATGACAGGTGCGCGAAAGACATCTGCTATTGCAGTTGTTATTTTTTCAGTCTTTATTGGCCTTGCGGCCACTGGCATTGCCCTGAACAAACCAGTATTGTTTGCATGGTTTGAAAATTTCGTCGCCGTTGCACAAGCCATCATCATGCGAATAGTAAAAATGGTTTTGCGCCTTACCCCATATGGCGTGTTTGCACTGATGGCACAAGTAGTAGCTGATACAAGCTACAACGACATTTTGAAGCTTATAAGTTTTGTGGCGGCGTCCTATAGCGCCTTGCTTTTGATGTTCGCAATTCACCTAGTAATGATTGCTGCGGTAGGCTTAAATCCTATTCAATATGTTAAGAAAATTCTTCCTGTGCTGGTTTTTGCGTTCACTTCGCGCTCGAGTGCGGGTGCAATCCCGATGAATATTCAAACTCAAACCCAAACACTTGGTACGCCTGCTGGTATTGCTAATTTTTCTGCGTCGTTTGGCGCAAGTATGGGACAGAATGGGTGCGCAGGAATTTACCCGGCCATGTTAGCGGTAATGATTGCGCCTACAGTTGGCGTTGATCCATTTACCTTCAGCTTCATTGCCACATTGATTGTGATCGTGACAGTGGGTTCCATCGGCGTTGCTGGTGTAGGCGGTGGTGCCACCTTTGCAGCGTTGATCGTGCTGTCTGCTATGAACCTACCGGTCGCTCTGGCTGGCTTATTGATATCTATTGAGCCTTTGATCGATATGGGCCGTACCGCATTGAACGTCAGTGGTGCTACTACAGTTGGTACCGTGACCAGCCGTATTTTGGGTCAAACCGATATGACAATTTTTAAAAGCGATGCCCGTCTTGATCTGGATGCCACCGATGCGATCCATCCAGCTTGAAGTCATTAGCACAACTGGCCTCACAGTTGAGTAACGAACGACACCACTATGACCCAGACCATGCACAGCGCCAGAATCACAGGATTGATTTCGTACTCAAAGGGTGGCGGGAAAACTGGCACTATTCCAATAGGCCCTTGCCTAATTGAACAATTAGATGATCGTTTTTTTGATGTTGTCTGGGGCGCACGTGGGCAAAGCTGCGCTGCGCTTCGGGCTGAAGACGTCAAAGTTGCGGTGGACTTGGGCAATTT
The DNA here is from genome assembly GCA_031415895.1 of Polaromonas sp. Taxonomy (GTDB): domain Bacteria; phylum Pseudomonadota; class Gammaproteobacteria; order Burkholderiales; family Burkholderiaceae_C; genus JAAFIP01. Next base: position 6,098 of record JANOSN010000552.1, read on the forward strand.
GATATTCTTGGATTAACTTTGAGGTAACTTCTTTCAACTTTGTTTTCATTACGCACCTTGACCAACCATACCGCTACTATGTCTACATCCTTTGACACCATACTTTTCTCTCCCTTAACAACCGGTGATTTGCAGCTTGCCAACCGGATCGTCATGGCACCACTCACACGCAACCGTGCGCCTGATGCCATACCTACTCCGCTCATGGCCGAGTACTACTCCCAACGCGCCAGTGCTGGTTTGCTGGTCACCGAGGCTACTGCCGTAACCCAGCAGGGCCAAGGCTATTCAGACGTGCCGGGCCTCTATGGCACTGAGCAATTGGATGGCTGGAAACATGTGGTCGATTCAGTTCATGCGGCCGACGGGAAGATCGTAGTGCAACTCTGGCATGTGGGGCGCGTGTCACATACTGAGTTGCAGCCTGGGGGCGCAAGACCGGTGGCACCTTCAGCGATCACTGCAAAGACTAAAACAGTGCTGATCAAGGACGGTGTGCCTACATTTGTACCCACATCTGCACCCCGAGCTTTGCTTGAGGAAGAACTGCCCGACATCGTCCACACCTTCCAGGCTGCAGCGCGCAACGCGGTGGAAACTGTAGGATTTGACGGGGTTGAAATCCACGGCGCCAATGGCTATCTGTTAGATCAGTTTCTCAAAGACGGCTCTAACCATCGCACCGATGATTATGGTGGCAACATCGAAAATCGCGCTCGCCTTCTGCTGGAAGTGGTGCGCGCTGTCACCAGCGCGGTGGGCGGCGGACGAACTGGCATCCGGTTGTCGCCGGTCACTACGGCTAACGATGCATATGACAGCACACCACAACCGCTTTTCGAATATGTCTTGGCACAATTGGCCTCTCTGCATCTAGCTTACGTTCACATCATTGAGGGCGCCACTGGAGGTCCGCGTGTGCTGCCTGATCGCCCATTTGATTACATTGCCCTCAAGGCGGCCTATACACGCGCAGGTGGTAAAGGTGCGTGGATGGTCAACAACGGGCTTGACAAAGCGCTGGCCATAGAGGCCCTGAACAACGGTGCAGACCTAGTGGCTTTTGGTCGCCCCTACATTGCCAACCCCGACCTGGTGGCACGCCTGCGCCAAAGCGGCCCGTACAACGAAGGTGATCGCAGCACTTATTACGGTGGTGGTGCATTGGGCTATACAGATTACAAGACGTTAGTGAAACAATAGCTCTTCAGACCAACTTCATCAAGGTTAGAGCGAATGTGTACTAACACATAGGCTGCACGGCAATTGTTTAACTACTGTTGCTCGTACAGGGCCAGTCTTTAACGATGGGGGCAGTAGGCCCCAAGACCAGCATGACTGGGGTATAGCTTTCGCAGTTCATTTGATTGTTAGCAACCTGGTATTTGGTTTAACCATTTAAACCTACCTGATGGGCAATGTGTCCGCTACCGGTGCGTTTGCCCAAGCAGGTCTGTCGCTGTCCTCGCGCTGGCAATTGTGGTTTTCACTGCCGAACCGCTTGTTAGACGGCTGGCGCTGCCCTACTTAAAACTGTGGGGCTTGCGCGAGTTATACAAAGAATCCTCGTTTTGTGCGCTGCCGCACGGACGGCCTAAATCAAAGGGTGAATGATGAAGGCTGATATCGAACTGCAATCTTTGTTCGCCATCAATTAGGGGCCAGACCAGTTTGCACAAATAGACGTGGCGGCGCAGGTGGTTCTTAAATTTGCTGTTGTTTGGGTAGTCTTACAACTTGATAAAAGGAGAATCTGGAAATGAATGATACTCAACTTGTATTGGCTGTTGCCAGCACTTTGAAGCGGGGCTTTTGGATTGCGGCATTCTTTATGTTGTCCATGTTACTGCCAGTGCACGCGCAGGAGCCTGTTGTCAAGCCGGTGCCCACAGAGGATACGCGTGAGGGCAGTACATTACCTGCAAGCCGTAATATCTACAGCGTTAGTGGCAATGTACGCTCAACAGGACCAGTCAATGGCGATCTCTATGCTGCTGGTGGCCGCGTCATAGTCGAGCACCCGGTAGCGGGCGACGCAACTTTGGCTGGCGGCTCTGTGATCGTGCGTGCTGCTGTAGGCGACGACTTGCGTGCAGCTGGTGGAGATATCAACATCGACAGCACAGTAGGTGGTGAGCTTTACGCATCGGGTGGCAACATCATACTGAGCAAAACCGCTGTGGTTACGGGTGCCGTCACGATGTATGCGGGCAACGTCACCATCGAAGGCAAAGTTAACGGGCCACTCAAGGTCTATGCCAAAAAAATTGCTCTTAACGGTGAAATTACCCGCGATGTAGAGCTCAATGCCGAACAAATTGAGCTCGGTCCGCAGGCGAAGCTGGGTGGAGCATTGCGCTATTCAAGCAATGCGCAGTTTAAAACAGCACAGGGTGTGATTATTGGTGGTGCCGTTACTCGCGCTGACGCCATGAATGGCCGACCCGACACCCACCATGATCGGGAATGGCATGGGCAAATGATGGGTAGTGGTTCAGGCTGGGCCGGCACGATTGCCGGCACTGTAGCAAGCTTTGTTGCGCTGCTGGCTGCATCGGCGTTGTTTTTGCTTGTGTTCACCGGATTCTCGCAGCGCACCGCAACCAGGATGCTAGCTAAGCCGTGGTCTGCGCTTGCTGCAGGCGTGGTGGTTCTGTTGGGCGCCCCCATACTAGCTATGCTGCTGCTCATCACGTTGATCGGCATTCCGTTAGGTATGGTGCTGATGATGCTGTTCCCCCTGATACTGTTGATGGGCTGGGTAGTAGGTGTTTTCGGAGTTGCCCAGCGTGTGCAGAGAGTCATTCAAAAAGAGGTGTCTAGCGGATTGAGTGCCGCCACGATCGGTTTCTTTGCACTCACGTTGCTGTTGGTATTGCTGCTTGGCAGCTTGCCGTTTATTGGGTTTTTAATCCTTGTCGCGATCTTGCTGTTGGGCACAGGTGCCTGCGCGCTTGAGCTGTACTGCCAGGTTCGGCCTAGTCACAACTCAACCGCGCCTAGTGCACCGGGTTCTGGATCCTTACCTCACACCACTGTAGTGGACGCATCATGACTTGGCTTAAATGGTCAGGTGTTGCAATCGCCTTGCTTTTGGTCGTCGCAATAGCTGCCGTGGCTTACGGCTCATGGCACTGGGAGCGCGACACACAGGCCATCTTGGCGCGACTGGAGGCGGCTCGTGTCACCAGCGCAACTTCAACCTTGCCTGCACACTACGATGCACGCGAAATCGAAGGCCTACCGGCACCTGTGCAGCGCTACTTTCGCGCAGTGTTGAAGGAAGGCCAACCCATCATTGTCGCAGCGTCAATCGAACAAGTTGGAACATTCAATATGAGCGAAACAGCCCAACAGTGGAAACCATTCACCGCCAAGCAGCGGGTGATCACACAGCGACCTGGCTTTGACTGGGATGCGCGCATTATGATGTTTCCAGGTGTGGCTGCGCATATTCATGATGCCTACATTGCTGGCCAAGGAATGCTGCATGGTGCAGTATTTGGTTTGATCCCTGTGGTCAACATGCCCGACAGCCCTGAGCTACAGCAAGGTGAATTCATGCGCTACTTTATGGAGGCGCTGTGGTACCCCACTGCACTGCTTCCCAGCCAGGGCGTGCGATGGGAGGCTGTGGATGACCGGTCAGCCCGCGCCAGTTTTACAGATGGTGCGATCACACTGACATTGACTTTCCATTTTCAAGGAGATGGGTTGATTGGGTTTGCACGGGCCGAATCGCGTGACCGCATGGTGAACGGTGTGCCAAGCGGTGTACCGTGGCAAGGACGGTTTTGGAATTACGCGATGCGTGAAGGCATACAGGTGCCGCTGGAGGGCGAGGTAGCGTGGGTAATGCCCGACGGCATCAAGCCCTACTACCGGGGCAAGGTCACATCGCTCTCATTTGAATATGTAACCCTCCTATAAACCATGGCCCACTCCAACACTCAAGATGCCGCGTATAGCAAGGAGCCCGTTGATATTGCAAAGGCATTGAATGCGGACCCTGAGAAAGGACTATCGACTCAAGAGGCGGCAACACGCCTTGCCAAGGACGGGCCAAACGAGCTTAAATCGGCCCCGCCAACGCCAGCTTGGCGGCGCGTACTGGCTCAGTTTCAAGACCCACTTATTTATCTGTTGCTAGCAGCCATTGCTGTGGCGTTGGTAGCTTGGGGTGTGGAGGGCTGGGTTGGCTGGCCGGTTGACGCTATCGTCATTGGCATCGTTGTCATTCTGAACGGTGCATTAGGTTATTTGGAAGAGGCCAAGGCACGAGATGCCGTGGCGGCGTTGGCGCGGATGACCGAAGCCACGTCTAGCGTAATGCGCGACGGACATCTGTCGAGGGTACCTAGCGCGCAACTGGTTACAGGCGACTTACTAGTACTGGCGGAGGGCGACAGTGTAGGGGCGGACGCTAGGTTGATTCAAGCCGCATCGCTTCGTGTTCAGGAAGCGTCACTCACGGGCGAAAGCGAGGCAGTACTCAAAGATATTGCCACACTACCAAATGCAGCGGCACTTGGTGACCAGCTAAACATGGTTTTCAAGGGTACGGCGGTTGCGCAGGGAACTGGCCGCGCACTAGTTACTGCAAGTGGTATGACAACCCAGATGGGGGCTATTGCCAGTCTATTGACGGCAACCCCCGAGGAGACGACTCCGCTGGAAAAGGAGATCAAACGCATCGGACGTTTTTTAGGTGTGGCGGTGGTCATAATTTCTATGGTGGTAGTGGGCACCATTTTGATGGTGTCAGACATTCAAAGCACGGGCGATGTGGTGACAGTACTGCTTTTTGGTGTGGCACTAGCCGTTGCAGCAGTGCCCGAGGGGTTGCCCGCCATTTTATCGGTGGTGCTAGCTTTGGGCGTGCGGCGAATGGCTAAACGAAAAGCGATTGTCAAAAAACTATCCTCAGTAGAGGCACTGGGCGCTACCACCGTCATTGCCACTGACAAAACCGGCACCTTGACCCGCGCTGAAATGACGATTGAACAAATCATTACCGCATCGGGCAGCACGCTCGTTACAGGTGTGGGGTATGCACCCAACGGCCAGGTGGAAGTGGGTGGTGCAAAAATTACTGACCAATCACTGCTTGCGGAGCAAACTATACTGCTCATGTACGGCTGCCTGGCAGGAAACGCCACACTAAGCCAAGCCAAATACGAAACTTCAGTTCAAACTACAGATAAAGCGACAGACGATAAGAAAAGCGGTGAGTGGCAAATTCAGGGTGACCCTACCGAGGCAGCTTTTTTAGTAGCGGAACGCAAACTTGGCGTGACTGACTTGCGTACCAAACGGTTCACCCGCATCAGTGAAATCGCATTCACCTCGGCACGCAAGATGATGTCAACGCTGCAGACCGATCATGACCAAGCAGACGCAACTATCCTGATCACCAAAGGTGCACCCGACGTACTGCTAGAGCATTGCAGTCATATTCAAGTGGGTACGCAGACAGTTGCAATGAATGACGCGCATCGCAGTCAGATATTGGCCCAAGTAGATGCATTGTCTGATGCGGCGCTACGCACACTGGCGGTTGCGTTTAGACCGTTGGCCCCAAGTGAAACCGCAAAGGCAGACCAGGCACCAAGCCACGATCTGGAGCGAAACTTGATTTGGGTCGGCACCGTGGGCATGATGGACCCGCCGCGCGAAGAAGCCGCTGTTGCTATCAGCGAGGCGCGACGGGCTGGTATTCGAGTGATCATGATCACAGGCGACCACCCGCGCACAGCGGCGCGCATAGCAACAGATTTGGGCATCAGCGAAGCTGGCCAGACTGTATTGAGCGGGCTAGAGTTGGACGTGCTGGCTGACTCTGAATTTGCGCGGGCCGTGCGAAAAACATCGGTCTATGCGCGGGTATCGCCTAGCAACAAACTGCGCATTGTGGCGACACTTCAAGCGGACGGGCAAGTCGTGGCCATGACAGGAGACGGTGTCAACGATGCACCCGCCCTGAAGGCCGCTAATATTGGCATTGCTATGGGCGTCACTGGTACCGAGGTTACCAAGGAAGCAGCCAAAATGATATTGGCCGATGACAACTTTGCCACCATCGTTGATGCGGTGCGCGAGGGGCGCAGCCTTTTTGACAATATCCGTAAGTTTCTGCGCTACCTGTTGTCATCGAACATGGGGGAGGTGTTGACTGTGTTTTTAGGTGTGGTGGGCGCAGGCTTAATTGGACTGAACAATTCATCTGACGGGGCGGTAAGTGCCTTGGTGTTGCCACTGTTGGCCACTCAAATACTGTGGCTAAATCTGATCACCGATTCTTGGCCCGCACTGGCGATGGGAATTGATCCGCCCACGGATGATGTGATGGCGCGCAAACCGCGACATATGAGCGAGCGCGTGATAGGCCTGCACATGTGGGCGGGCGTGTTTGAGATTGGGCTTGTAATTGCCATCGTAGCGTTGCTAACGATGGACATGTACTTGCCTGGCGGATTAATCGAGCAGGTGGGTGGAACAGGTGACATTGCCAATGCACGCACAGCGGGGTTCACCGTGCTGGTGATGGCGCATTTGTTTCAATGCTTTAACGCGCGGTCAGAGACCACCAGCGCGTTCAAAAATTTGTTCGTCAACCCGTGGCTATGGGGAGCAGTGGCGCTGTCTGCAGTGCTTCAAGTCGCAGTCGTTAACGTGCCATTCCTCAACCTTGCGTTTGGCACCGTGCCGCTAGCGATGGACCAATGGCTAACTTGCTTGGCTATGGCAAGTTTGGTGCTGGTCTATAGCGAAATGCGCAAGCTAGTGACGCGTATGGTCTTGGGTGCGCTGGCGCACAGACAGAGCACGACAGCAGCTTAATCATCAATATCTATTCCATTGAGCGCAACATAGGAGCACCTGTGAAGAAGATTCTAGTTTTTGGCGCTGGAGTTCTTGGCAGTTTATATGCAGCGCGACTCAAACAATCAGGACAAGACGTTACTATCCTAGCCCGAAACACGCGACTAAAGGAAATCAAAGAACACGGAATCGTCTTAGAGCACGCCCTCACCGGGAAAAGAGAGATTGTGACACTACCTGTCGTTGAACACTTGGATAAAAACGACACCTACGACCTGATCACGGTCTTAGTCAGAAAGAACCAGGTGGCTTCGGTACTGCCCATATTGGCAGCACACCAAGCCACACCAAATATTCTGTTCATGGTGAATAACCCGTCTGGCTATGACGACTGGATCAATGCAGTCGGATCTAAACGACTAGTGCTTGGTTTCGCAGGGGCCGGCGGTTCGCGGGTCGCCAGCGTGGTGCGCTATGTGTTGGTTTCCCGCTTTCTCCAGCCAACGACATTTGGAGAACTCGATGGCTCTAGCTCTGAGCGAATCAAGAAAATCATGCGTATTTTTCGTGACGCAGGATTTCCCACAGCGCTTACATCCAACATGGACGCATGGCAGAAATCCCATGCCGCGTGAATCAGTCCACTCGCGAATGCTTTGTACATGGTTAACTGCGACAACCGTGCCCTGGCAAGCAGTCCTCGCGCACTACGGCTGACGGTACGTGCTGTACGTGAGGGTTTTAGCGTACTGCGCGCGCTGGGGATATCTGTCACCCCAACCAAGCTTCGAGTGTGGGAATGGATTCCAGAGAGTCTATTGGTTCGCTGTCTCATGCTGTGGGCTGGCACGAATCATTTCAGCACAGTTGCCGTAGAGCACACTGCGGCCGCAACCGACGAGATGCGGCAGATTGCAGATGAGTTTCAGATTCTCGCCATGTCGGCGGCTATGGTGACACCGGCAATTAATGAGCTGAGGTCATTCATTGCCCTACCGAATATAAATTCTCTCAAAACCTGATTCTGCGTTGCTGCAAGTCGCCATGGTGGACGTGCCATTCCTCGACTTTACGTTTGGCACAGTGCCGCTAGCGATGGGCCAATTGGATTACCCGTCTGGCTATGGCTAGACTGGTGCTGGTGTACAGCGAAGTGCGCAACCTAGTGACACGCTCAGTCTTTAGTGCGCTGGCGCACAGACAAATAGAGACTACCACGTGAACATCAAAGCCTTCCTAATAGAACGTGACACTGGAAATGTATGAAAAACTCCCCGAACAGATTCACAGTTTTCATGGCGCTAGCGATTCTCAGCGATTTTTCTCATTCCCAAGTGCTACCCAGTCAGACACGCGGCAGTTTGCTGTATGAAACGCATTGCATCACTTGCCATACAACGCAAATACACTGGCGCAATGACAGACTAGCCTATGACTGGGACAGTTTGAAAGTGCAAGTACGCCGCTGGCAGGGCAACGCAGGCTTACAGTGGAGCGAGTCTGACATCACAGAGGTCTCGCGGTACTTAAATGAAACTATTTACCGTCACCCAACTCCAGCTGATCGCGTGAGGCTGGTTTCAAGGTGCACGCCCACGTCAATCCAGTCAACCAAATTAGATCAATGATGTCCAAACGAATTCTTTTGATTCAGGGTCATCCTGATGCGAGTGAGCCGCATTTGTGCCATGCGCTGGCAACCAGTTATACACAGGGCGCAGAGGCTGCGGGCCATGTTGTAAAACATATCAAGCTGGCCGAACTGGATTTTCCCCTGCTGCGCAGCCAGCACGACTGGGAAAAAGGGGCAGTGCCCCCCAGCTTAAAGCCCGCACAGGAAAACATCGCTTGGGCCGAGCACATCGTTTTCTTTTTTCCGCTGTGGCTGGGCGACATGCCAGCCCTGCTGAAAGGTTTTCTGGAGCAGGTGGCACGTCCGGGTTTCGCTTTTACTTATGAGGAAGGCGGCAACCCGTGGGGAAAAAAAGCTTTAACGGGTCGCTCAGCGCGTGTGGTGGTCACCATGGGCATGCCCGCCCTCGTGTACCGCTGGTACTTTCGGGCGCACAGCGTCAAGTCACTGGAGCGAAACATTTTGGGTTTTGTAGGCATTGCGCCCGTGCATGAAACACTGGTTGGATTGACCGGCGACATGAAGGCTGAAGATGCTGCAAAGTGGCTGAGCAAGCTCAAGCGTCTTGGGGAGCGGGCAGAGTGAGAATTTCGCTATGCGCCTTCGCTATCAAAAACTCTAAACCACTCGAATCACTATGAAAGTCATACATATGAAGAATTTACTTGTCCTTGCCCACCCGGAGCCCAACAGCTTCAACGCAGCGTTATTCCAAAAGGCTATCGCGACGCTAACATCCATTGGGCAAGAGGTGGAAACCAGCGTTCTATATGCCATGAAATTCAACCCGATTTCGGATAGACATAACTTCACAAGAGTTTTTGATCCAAACTATTTCAGCCTGCAAGCTGAAGAGGGACATGCGAGCGAAACCAGAGGATTTGCACCCGACATCGAAGCTGAAATCCGTAAAGTCGAGACTGCCGAACTGGTTATTTTGCACTTTCCTCTGTGGTGGTTTTCTATGCCCGCCATATTGAAAGGGTGGGTTGATCGCGTATTTGCCTTTGGCCGCACATATGGATCTGGTCGAATGTACGAGAAGGGTGCATTTCGCGGTAAACGTGCAATGCTCACGTTGACTACAGGTGGGCCGCGATCTATCTATGTGCCCGGTGGTTTCAATGGAAACATCGATACGATTATTCGACCTATAGAACGTGGCATTCTCCAGTTTCTCGGCTTCGATGTCTTGCCGGCACAGGTTGTTTTTTCGCCTTCACAGATAAGCTTGGACGAACGCAAAGCTGCTTTGACTGCTTACGCCCTAAGACTAAGGACGATTGACGCAGAGAAACCTAAACCGCCGCTAGCATATTAGTGAAGGTGAAGAGCAACCAATCTAAAAGCACCAAGCCAATGCAAGATGATCCTCTCCGACCCAAACAGGGTGTCCTAGCGTCGGGCAACATGACCGCTCTACTAGAAAATGTTGTGAGAAACTCATTCGTCTCAGTTCCTGAGGATGAGGAGTCAGCTTTTGATGTTGCCACGTGGCTGACTGCGCTCAAGCGTCTTGGAGAGCGGTAGTATGAAGATACCGTTCACAAGTGCTGAGTTTTACGGTGTATTCAGCGCCTACAACATGGCGGTTTGGCCTATGCAACTGCCGCTTTTGGCGCTAGGGGTGCTGGCCGTTGTGCTGCTGATCAGGCAACGCACAAATGCCAATGTTGGCATCTCAGCCATCCTCGCGTTTTTGTGGGTTTGGCAGGCGCTGGCGTACCATTTGACCTTTTTCACGGCGATCAACCCACTAGCGTATGCGTTCGCAGCGGTATTTATGGTGGGCGCTGTGGTCTTCTTTTGGCAAGGCGTGGTCCGCCGAAGATTGAGTTTCAAGCCAACCGCAATCACGAATGGCTGGCGCATGTGGGCGGGATGGGGTCTGGTGACCTTTTCGTGGTTAATTTACCCGATGTGGACATATTTGGCCGGACACCGCTACCCAGCCTTTCCAACCTTTGGCCTTCCCTGCCCCACCACTTTGTTCACCATAGGATTGCTCGCATTTTTAGTCAAGCCTTATCCGCGCAGTGCGTTTGTGGTGCCGGTGTTGTGGTGTGTTGTGGGTAGCCAGGCGGCATTCGTATTCGATGTGACTGCTGATCTGGGTTTGATCGTGGCGGGTGTTTTGGGTTTGGTGCTAATGATGCGATCAAACGACTTGGCGGTTACACCGGGCAAAACACCATAAATCATTCTTCGATACGCGGACTCGAAAAAAGTCTAGTCCACTCAAAGGACGGTTCATATGAAAAAAGCAGTTTTCTTCAGCGGGCTTATTGCAGTTTTGCTTGGCGGACTCTGGCTACTCCAGGGGCTGGGAATCGTGCATATGCGGCCGATTCTCTGTTTTGCGAATTGCGTTCCCGTTCAAGGCCCATCAGCCACTTGGGCTGTTATCGGGGCCAGCGTGCTCGCGGTTGGCGGTGTGGCAATGTTTTGGTCTGTGAAGCGGCGCGCCAGATAGACCATGCTGGCCGCTTTGTTGCTGCAAAAACATGTCAAGTCCAACCTGAGCCAAGCACCATGACGTTCTCATTACCACGCCTCGTGATCTTTTTCGCGTTAACTTTCACCTGGTCCTGGACGTGCTGGCTGCTAACGCCTATCGTCAAGGCTGATTCAAGTTACGTATCCAGCGCGTTATTCTTCTTGGGCGGATTTGGACCTAGCCTGGCTGCAGTCGCCGTGGTCGCAATGGCAGGCGGGCGCGCTGGTTTGCGCGCCTGGCTTGCGCGGTGTCTCCGATGGCGCGGCAACTGGGGCTGGATGATGCTTGCTTTTTTATCGCCCCTCGCTGTTTTAACGTTTGCAGCCGCTATGCATATGACGTTGGGCGGCAGCGTGCGGCCATCGCCTGCGATGGGTCATGTCGCGTTGTTCATCGCTAATTTTGGTTTGGTGTTTCTGGTAGGCGGGCCGTTGGGTGAGGAGTTTGGCTGGCGTGGTTATGCGCTGCCTGCGATGCAAGAGCGGCTTGGTTGGCGCAGCGCCAGTCTTGCTTTGGGCGCCATCTGGGGGGTGTGGCATTTGCCGCTGTTTTTTGTGGCGGGTTCATCTCAAAACCAAGGCTCTGTCCTCGCGTTCTTTGTATTGATCGTGGCTACTTCGGTTATCTATGCTTGGCTTTTTAATCGGGCTAAGGGCAGCGTGCTGCCCGCATTGGTGCTGCATACGGCATCCAACGCATGGCCGTTTCTTGTTCCCGTACTGCCATCAGATACCGACCAGCGGGCTTACCTATTGGTCATAGGGTTGGTGGTGACGGCTTGCGCCTGGCTGCTTTTGCGGCGTGATGGCACTCACACACCTCAAGGCCTGCCATCATGAGGCGTTCCACGCGCTGGGCAGCATCGGCCGTGATCGGCCTGGCCCTTGCCGCGGTGTGGATAGCCTGGCGATTTGACAGCGACATCAAAACCGCCCGCGCAAGGTCTGCCCAAGGCAGCGTCATGGTCACTACCCGCTGCGGGCCGATTGAATACCAAGAGGCAGGCACCGGTGTTCCTTTGCTAATGGTGCACGGCAGCGGCGGTGGACATGACCAGGGCATGGCATTTGCCGGCAAGTTGGCCCAGCGCGGTATCCGCGTGATTGCCATGTCGCGCTTTGGCTACCTGCGGACACCCATGCCTGCTGATGCGTCGCCCGCAGCGCAGGCTGATGCGCATGTATGTCTGCTTGATGCGCTGGGTATAGCGCAGACAGCTGTGGCGGGTGGCTCAGCAGGCGGCCCGTCGGCATTGCAGATGGCCATTCGCCACCCGGATCGTGTCAGTGCGCTGGTATTGCTGGTGCCGCTGGCCTACAAACCCAGCACATCTGCAGACTCAGCCAAGCCATTGGCGCCGTGGGCTGAGGCGCTGTTGATGCGGCTGATTGGTTCAGACTTTTTGTTCTGGGCTGCGCTTCACGTCGCTAGAGACCAAGTTATCCAATACGTACTGGCAACGCCGCCTGAGCAAGTGAGTAATGCCAGCCCAGATGAGCGCGCTCGCGTCAACGCCATACTCGACCACATACTGCCCGTTTCCACGCGCGCCGCAGGCTTGCGCAGCGACTCGGTGCTGGGCAAAAGTCTCGGCCCCTCCGCTCTTGATACAGTTCGCGCTCCTACGCTCATCGTCAGTGTGCGTGATGACGGTTTTGGCACCTACGCCAGCTCGGAGTACACCGCAAGCCAGATCAAAGGTGCGAAGTTCGTTGGCTTTGAGCAGGGCGGCCATGTTTGGGTCGGTCATCAAGATGCGGTGCAAGTGGAGATCGTGAACCTGCTAGTACCCAAAGTACCGAGGGCCAAACCGTGAACATGAAGCCCTCGCCGTTCTGCATGGTTAGCGGGCGTAATCGACTCCTTCGGCTTGGTTTGGCCGTGGCGCTTAGCTTGGGCGTAATGGCGCTAGCCATTTTCGTTGCGCTTAGGTTCATGCTGCCAGTGTTTCACTTTCCGAGTCCTGGCGGCCCTTACGCGATAGGCACATTGAACTACCATTGGGTCGATAGTGACCGAACAGATGTCTTCAGCACGGATGCGAATGCCCGGCGCGAGCTGATGGTGCAAATCTGGTATCCCGCCAATGCAACCGAGTCACTGTCATCTTCATCACCATCGCCTCGCGCACCTTATGTGCAAAACGCCAGTGCGCTTGCACAGGCCCTCTCGCAGCTGAAAAATTTGCCGGCTGGCCTATTTGGGCAGTTCAAATATGTCACAACCCACGCCGTGCCTGGCGCAACTGTGGCCGATGAAAAGCCCCACTATCCAGTGCTCATTTTTTTGGAGGGTGCTATCGGCTTTCGCCAGATGAACACCTTCCAGGTGGAGGCATTGGTGTCGCAGGGCTACATCGTTGCGGCGATCGATCAACCTTATACTGCGGCAGTGGTCGTTTTTCCGGATGGACGCGAAGTGGGTGCACTGCCGCTCGATCAGATGATGCCTTTGATCCGCCAAAGCCACAGCCCTAGTGCAATTGCACCTAGGTTTAACGGACTCACATTCGAGAAAGGAATCGTCCCTTATCTTGCGCAAGACGTCAGCTTCACGCTCAATCAACTCGCTACGCTTCATCAGGCCGACCCCAAAGCAATCTTGACCGGGCGGCTGGACCTGAGGCATGTTGGTACATTTGGTGTCTCATTGGGGGGCATCGTCGGCAGTGAAGCCTGCCGGACTGAGCCGCGCTTGCGCGCCTGCCTTTTCATGGACGCCCCCATGCCGGTGGACGTAGTCAAATCTGGTTTGCAACAGCCCGCTCTATGGATCACCCGCGATGTCGAAACCATGCGGCTGGAGAGGCGGCGGTCAGGCGGCTGGTTAGAGGAGGAAATTAGCGAACACCAGACCAGCATGCGGGCAGCGTTCGCAAGGTCGCACGGGGCGGGCTACTTCGTAGAGGTGCCGGGCATGTTCCACGTCAATTTGACCGACATCCCTTACTGGTCTCCACTCCTACCCTGGCTAGGTATCACCGGCCCAATCGATGCGGAGCGGGCACACCACATCATCAACGCCTACTCTTTGGCGTTTTTCAACCAGCACCTGCTGGGTCGCGCGGAGGCGTTGATGGATGCCCCGCCAAGTCAATATCACGAGGTTATCTTCAATGCGCGCAAACCTTGATCCAGTGGGTCCATCACACCGTCTCCCAGCTTTCTTCCTGCTGGTCTTCGCGTTCTCCGTTCCGTTTTGGTTGATAGGCGGCGCGACCGATCTACAGTTGATGCCGGGGCTTTCGGTGAGTGCGCTCATGGGCTTTTGTCCCATGAGCGCGGCGTTGATACTGGTTTACCGGGATGGAGGAGTCGCAGGCGCGCGGGCGCTGCTCGTGCGATCTTTTGATTTCAAGCGCATCCAAGACAAGCGCTGGCTGGTTCCAGTTCTGCTGTTGATGCCTGCCGTCAGCTTGGTGGTTTTTGGCCTGCTGCGCTGGATGAATATGCCGCTACCCGCAGTGCAATTTCATCTATTTCCTGCGCTGCTGATTTTTATCGCCTTCTTTGTGGAGGGATTGGGCGAAGAGTTGGGCTGGTCTGGCTATGCACTTGAGCCGATGCAAGCGCGCTGGGGCGCATTGGGTGCAGCTCTGCTGCTGGGGCTGGCGGGTATCGCTTGGCATCTCACGCCGCTGCTACTGATGGGCCGCTCACCGCTATGGATTGCCTGGTGGGGCTTGTATGCGCTGACATTTCGGATTTTTATCGTCTGGCTGTACAACAACAATGGCAGAAGCGTGTTTGCGGTGGCGCTGTTTCACGCTACGTTGAACATGGCTTACGTGCTGTTTCCAGTTTACGGATCATATTTTGATATGCGTCTTGCGGGACTCGTGATGGCAGGTGCAGCCTTGCAGGTCATCGTGTTTTGGGGGCCCAAAACCCTCACCAGATATACGGGAAAAGGCACTGTGCACCCAGCACAGGAATGAAAAACACTATGGTTTTAATAGCATAATAGTTAATAGATACCTGGACTACCGGCATATTTCGCCACTACTGTCCAGTAAATTTTAAAGTAACTCCATTTGAGAGTCCAAGGCAGGGTCAGAGTCTGTAGATTGAGCGATTTTAATCATCTCCACAATGGAGATTTTTTCGAACATATTGACCTCGACGAGGTGCAGCAATAGCTGCAAACTCAAGTTCAGTTTGAGCGTTTTGTGGGCAATCAGTACAGTCAAATAAACGCATACGGCAATCCATATTTGTGATTTAACCGCATTAATCGAATTACCAAAGAAGTGCTTGATGCTCAAATTTTGCTTGAGCCATTTAAAGAACAGCTCAATGCGCCAGCGCTGCTTATAAATCTGCGCAATCGTCAAAGCGGGTAAATCCCATCGATTGGTCAGCGCGCAATCCCGTGCTTTCATCAACTTCGTATTCGGCCAGTACCCGGTGGCGCAAATTGGCTCTGGCGCGTACCACAAAGTTGATTTTTCTGTGTCCTAGTTCCCGCAGACGCGCAAAGTCAATATAGCCTCTATCGAGCACCACCGTGGCATGCGCTGGCAGGGTGATTTCCCTTAGCAAATTGAGGTCGTTGACCCGGCCCTCTGTAATGCTGAGGAACACCGGAATGCAGCCGCGCAGATCAATCACAGTATGCGCTTTAACGGCCGCCTTGGTCTGCGTGAAATCGGCCCATGGAAACAGCGTGAGACACAGATCGATGACGGTGGAATCCATGGCATACAAAGGCTCTTGTAAGCCTAGCGGGTGTGCATCATGCTGGTGTAGCTCCAAAGCCTGGGCAATCAAACGCTGCCCCAGGGATTCAAACAGTTGCCAATCGCGCCTCTCGCTGGCGTCCGCCAGCGTAGAGCGCGATATGCGGTGGCGTATGCCCAGGTGATAGAGCCGACTGCGGTGCGAGTTTAAACAGGCCACCAGATCACGCAAGCCCTCCCTGCGGGTGATCTGTGCATAAGCGAGGCAGACGAAATGGCTCCATGCAGGCAGTGTCTTACTCCAGCGATTGGCCCCCGATTTATCCACCAAATATTCAAAGTGTTTGTAGGGCACAAAATCGAGTAATTGTGCGAAGACCGTGCGACCTTTGAACATAACGGCAACCACCTTCAAAGTGGCTACGTTAATCGCTCGGCGCGAGGGTGCGTTTGAAGTCGTCCGAATCGCAAAACGCTTGCAAACCTAGGCTGGATGCGGGTTCGGGCGGTTTAGGCGGGAAATTAACCGGACAGTAGTAATATTTTATGCATAAATTGTGCTGCGCATTGCAATACGAATTTTTTCAGATTCACCTAATTAGGTTCGGCAACGCACAGACACCCATACCAAAGATGGTGTCTACTAATTTATTTGAAAGTAACCATCATGCCTTCAACCGAGTGGAGCGCAAAGCGCAAGCGCCAATACCAGCACATCAAGGACAGCGTGTTGGCACGTGGCCAGAGTGAATCTTTGGCCGAAGAGATCGCTGCGCGCACCGTGAACAAGGAGCGCGCGCAACACGGTGAATCTGTAGAGGCCAGTGCATCGTCACTCAACGACATGCCAGCAGGTCGGCGTGGTGGCCTCAGATCGCACCAGGGGGCGGGGGGGCGCACCGTAGCGCAGCTTCGCAACGAGGCCAGCCAGCGCAATGTAGCGGGGCGCTCAAGCATGAACAAGGCACAGCTGGAACAGGCGCTTGCGCATTGACCCATTCACTATGAGACATATTGAAAGACACCGCACCTCACGTATCGGTTGGCTGCGCGCCGCGGTGTTGGGTGCGAATGACGGCATTGTCTCCACCTCTAGCCTGATAATAGGCGTTGCGGCTGCAAGCATAAGCCAAAACAGCTTGCTACTGACGGGTGTAGCGGGGCTCGTGGCGGGCGCCATGTCGATGGCGGCCGGAGAATATGTGTCAGTACATTCACAGGCCGATACCGAAAAAGCAGACTTGGCCCGCGAACGCGCTGAACTTATGAAAGACCCAGTCGCTGAGCACAAAGAACTTGCAGCAGTGTATGTCAAGCGCGGGTTGGATGCCACGCTGGCAAGCCAAGTGTCTGACCAGTTAATGAAGCACGATGCATTGGGCACGCATGCGCGGGAGGAGTTGGGTATTTCTGAACTTCAAAGTGCAAAACCGATTCAGGCAGCGCTCTCGTCAGCGGCCAGTTTTGCCGTTGGGGCAGCGCTTCCGTTGGGTGTCACAGCGCTAGCTGGTGGGCCATACCTAATGCCGTGGATAGCAGCCACGTCTTTGGCCTTTTTGGCTATGTTAGGAGTCTTGGCTGCCAAAGCAGGGGGTGCCAACCTTTGGACAAGTGCGTGGCGCGTCACATTCTGGGGTGCATTAGCCATGCTCATCACGGCAGGTGTGGGTTCGTTGTTTGGGGCTGTGGTGTGAAAACGCGGCGAACACCCGATGCTGTGGCCACTAAATTTGGTGTACATCCCGATGTAGTGAAACTCGGATTGGTCAGCTTCTTGACCGATCTCAGCTCGGAGATGATCTTCTCGGTGTTCGCGATATTCTTCACTACCATTGCAGGTGCTTCGGTAGCTTTACTGGGCCTAGTAGAAGGCTTGGCCGATTTGTCCGCCTCGTCACTCAACTACTATGCAGGCTGGCTGTCAGACCGCACGGGGAAACGCAAAATATTCGCACTTGCAGGTTACGGTTTTTCTACCCTCGCCAAGGTCATCTTGTTAGTCAGCAGTTCAATTACAGGCTTGATGGTATTTCGCGTCATTGAAAGGCTGGGTAAGGGTTTCAGAGGTCCCCCGCGTGATGCTTGGCTTTCTGCCGTGGCTGATAGTAAAAGCCGAGGCTATGCATTCGGTGTACATAAGGCACTGGATAAATCGGGTGCTGTGCTCGGGCCACTTGTGGCTTACGGACTACTGTCATGGCTGGGAGACGGCGCGTCAACCTACCACACTTTGTTCTGGATCGCATTAGTGCCCGCCATACTCGGGGTTGTAGCGCTGAGCTTTATCAAAGACCAGCCTGCACCAGAGCGTTCACGCGAGAGCATGCTGCAGACGTGGCAAAGTCTGAGCCCTGCATTCAAACGCTACCTAATAAGCGCAGGCATTTTTTCGCTAGCCTACTTCAGTTTTGGATTTCTAATGTTGCGGGCTAATAGCGTGGGCTTCTCGGTTAAGGGCACTGTACTGCTGTATGCAATGTTTAACATTGCTTGCGTCATCGCTGCGCCGCTGATTGGCAAGCTCAGCGACCGCGTAGGCAGGCCAAG
The DNA here is from genome assembly GCA_031415895.1 of Polaromonas sp. GTDB lineage: Bacteria > Pseudomonadota > Gammaproteobacteria > Burkholderiales > Burkholderiaceae_C > JAAFIP01. Next base: position 24,275 of record JANOSN010000552.1, read on the forward strand.
AATGATCATGCTGGGCTATATCACTTATCTGTTAATGAGCTTAGGTTTTGTGTTTGCAAGCACGCAGTGGGAGATTGTGGTGCTGTTCATTTTGTACGGGATTTTTTATGCTGTAGATGAAGCTCAAAACAAAGCTTTTATCGTCGATTTGGAGGCCGAGCGGCGTGCATCGGCTATTGGTCTGTACAACCTTATAACTGGTGCCATTTATTTGCCTGCATCATTGATCGCAGGCGCATTGTGGATATTCAATCCTGCCAGCGCCTTTTTGCTATCAGCGGCTCTTGCCTTGGCAGCACTGGTAGTTTTCACACTAACTCGCCCCGACCATCCGCACTAAGGTGCGATAGCGCACTGAACTTTTACACCGGAGGCTCTAATCTTCGCAAAGTAAGGAATCACAATGATCACACGCCAAAAGTTTATCCATGGCGCAACCGCATCTACCTTGGTTGCCGTAGGTGCCCCTTTCATCCTGCAAGCCTGCTCGTCAGAAAGCGGCGATGAGAGTTACAACGCCAGTCTGCGCAGCACGTGGCATCCAGCAAAAGCGCCACCGGGAGACAGTATGTTGCTTCGCCAAGAACTGGTGCGGTACGCGACGCTGGCATCATCAAGCCACAATACACAGTGCTGGAAATTTCGCGTTGAAGACAAAGCCATCACTATTCTGCCCGACCTTACGCGGCGCACGCCTGCGGTGGACCCAGACGACCATCACCTGTACGCGTCATTGGGCTGTGCTGCAGAAAATTTGGTGCACGCAGCGCTTGCCAATGGACTAAATGGGGATGCACATTTCGACCCGACTTCAGAAGTCGATGGTGCAATCAAGGTTATCTTAGAGCCTACCAAATCATTCATATCGCCGCACTATCTTGCTATACCTGAGCGCCAGTGCACCCGCGGCGAATACGACAGCAAACCTTTGTCTGCCCAAGAATTACGTCTGCTACAACTGGCTGGTACAGGTATGGGTGTTAGGGTAATAATGCTGACCGAGAAGGCGGCGCTAGAAAGAGTATTGACCTACGTGGTTGAGGGCAATACGGCGCAAATGAACGATTCTGCATTTGTTGAAGAGCTTAAACATTGGATTCGTTTTAGCCGCAATGAGGCAGTTAAAACAGGTGACGGGTTGTACAGTGCAACATCAGGAAACCCGTCGATACCCCGTTGGATTGGTGACCCGCTCTTTGGCATGTTTTTCAAGCCAAAGAACGAAAACGATAAGTATGCCAAACATCTGCGCAGCTCGGCTGGGGTTGCGATTTTTGTGTCTGATGCCAATGACAAAATGCATTGGGTTGAAGCGGGACGATGCTACGAACGTTTTTCTCTACAAGCAACCGCGTTGGGCATACGCAATGCCTTGGTTAACCAACCGGTTGAGGTATCCAATGTGCGGCAGCAGTTTGCAACCGCGTTTAATATTCAAGGGGGCAGGCCTGATCTGGTGGT
>JANOSN010000553.1:0-1459 GCA_031415895.1 Polaromonas sp.
CCACCGATTCAATCAGCGTATTCCACGCATTGCAGTGCGTGCACTTACCCAGCCACTTGGTGCTATTGCCCCCGCACTCGCTGCAGGTAAAAACTGTTTTTTCTTTAGCCATACCTAATGATACTGCATTTATATACAGTAAATTAGCGCAGAAAGATAAAACATCATGGGCTCATTGACATGATTCATTTTATTTAATATATTAATTAAATGACCGCCTTTGCCCACCGCAACCTGCCCCGCCTGCTGCTGCAAGCCCGCGAAGCGGTGATGGGGCATTTCAGGCCTAACTTGCGTGAGCATGGCTTGACTGATCAGCAGTGGCGCGTGCTGCGGGTGCTGGGTGAGCGTGGCGCAACGGATACGGGCACTATTGCGCAAGAGGCCTATTTGCTGGGGCCCAGCTTGACGGGAGTGCTGGCGCGCATGGAGCGTGACGGCCTGGTCAAACGTACGCGCGATGCGCACGACGCGCGGCGCACCCAAGTGCAGGCCACGGCCAAAGGCAAGCGCATGGTGCAAAAGTTGTCTGACTCGATTGAGCAACACTACGATGCCATGGAGCACGCTTTGGGTAAAACGCAGCTGGTGCAGCTGTATGCATTGCTAGATGCGGTGATTGCTATTGATGGCTCTGCCAACGACAACGACAAAGACAACGACAACGACAACGACGCAGAATCAAACGCTGACGCGCCAGGAAGTGCAACATGACCTCTGTTTGGCTGCCCCAAGGCACCGTCTATGGCACCTTGATGAATTTTGCCGATGAACATGCCGCATTAGCTGCACAGATGGGCCAGCCGCCCTACAAAGCCGCACCGCAAGCGCCCGTGCTGTTTATTAAAACTGCCAATACCTTCAGTGCGCATGGCAGTGCTATTGCGCTGCCTGCCAACGCGCACGAAGTGCAGATAAAAGCCTCTGTAGGCCTCATTTACCAATCAAATAGGCCGATAGTCCAAGTATTTACTGCTCAAGCAGCTATGCAAAACATAGCACAAGTGGTGTTATTAAGTGACTTGACTTTGCCGCACGACAGCTTTTACAGACCGCCAGTTAAATACAAGTGCATAGATGGATTCTTGTGTGCCGCGTCCGTGCCCCGCACTGCACCACTACTGGCTGAGTTAGATAAGTTGCTCATTAGCGTCAGCATTAATGGCCAGTTAGTACAAACCATTGACATGGCGCAGCTGGTACGCAACTGCGAAAAACTGCTGACGGATGTAGCAGAGTTTATTGATCTGCACACAGGTGATGTGCTGATGTTGGGTAGCCCATTTGGCGCGCCGCTGGCGCGTGCAGGTGATGTCGTGCAGATCAGCGCCCCCGGCTTTGCCACGCTGCGCCACAGCGTGGTGGCGCACAACGCAACCGCCATCACCGCAGGGACGAATGGGGCGCACTCATGAAGCGAGCCCGCGTGCTGTACCAAGGCCGCACTTACGATGCCACC
>JANOSN010000554.1:0-2333 GCA_031415895.1 Polaromonas sp.
TATTGACGATTCATCGCAAGCTTTGTTAATGCAGTTAGCGCGCGAATGTGGGCTTGAACAACAGCGTGACGCTATGCTGCAAGGTGAGCATATCAACAATACTGAAGACAGAGCAGTATTGCATACGCTTTTACGCTCAAATATGCCAGTAGTCCAAGTATCTACTACTCAAACAGCTATTAAAAATATAGCAATTAATGAAAAACTAGAAGCTGTCCACACCACACTAGATGCCATGCTGGCTTATGCGCAGCAGGTGCGTAAAGACAAAAAAATTACCGACATTGTCAACATCGGTATCGGCGGCTCAGACCTAGGCCCACAAATGGCGGTGCTGGCGCTGCAAGAGTTTGCCACCACAGTCCAGCGGGTGCATTTTGTATCCAATGTAGATGGTCATGAGTTGGCTGCGACTTTAAAAAACTTAAAACACGACAGTACGCTATTTCTCATTGCCTCTAAAACTTTTACTACGATCGAGACCATGACCAATGCCGCCAGTGCCAAGGCATGGTTTTTAGCCCAAGGTGGCACGGACACTGCACGCCACTTTGCTGCGCTGACCACCAATGTAGCAGCGGCCAACGAGTTTGGCATCAGCACCACGTTTGGTTTTTGGGACTGGGTGGGTGGCCGCTACAGCCTGTGGTCGGCCATTGGTTTGCCGCTGGCCATAGCGATTGGCGCAGACGGGTTTAAACAATTTCTAAGTGGCGCAGCCGACATGGATGCGCACTTTGCCACCGCACCACTTGAGCACAACTTACCAGTGCGCCTAGGTCTGCTAGATGTTTGGTATCGTAACTTTCATGGCTATACCTCACGCTGCGTAGCGCCTTACCACGCGTTTCTAAAGCGCCTTCCCGCTTACCTGCAGCAGCTAGAGATGGAGAGCAATGGCAAACGCGTAGATAAAGATGGGAAAACCTTAAGCTACAGCACATCTCCCGTGGTGTGGGGTGAGCCAGGCACGAACGGGCAGCATGCATTCTTTCAAATGCTACACCAAGGCACTGATGTGATCCCGATGGAATTCATCGCAGTTAAAAAGCCATCACATCACTTAAAACCACACCACGAACTGTTGTTAGCCAATGCACTGGCGCAAGCACAGGCATTTTTGCAAGGTAAGGTCGACGCAGGTGGGCATAAGCATTTTCCGGGTAACCGCCCGAGTAGCTTTTTTATTCTGGATCAACTTACGCCACAGAGCTTGGGGGCCTTGATTGCGTTGTATGAGCACCGTGTATTTGTCAGCGGTGCTGTCTGGGGCATTAACAGTTTTGATCAGTTTGGTGTAGAGCTGGGCAAGGTGCTGGCCAAGGATATTCAGGCACGACTAGCGTCAGGTGATGCGAGTGGTCTAGATGCTTCTACCGCTGCGTTGCTAGCTAAGCTACGCTAATCAACGCTGAAAAAGTAAATACCTATGGCACGCCTTTGATGCAGGCCGTATGACCCAAGCTGATGTGACGCAACGCACGCACCTGCGCACGGGGCTCGACCTGCCTACGCTAGCCCACATGATTGACGGCATCGGCGCACGCTTACAGCCTATTGAAAGCAGCGTCGCAGTATTGGCTGATTTGCACGCGCGCCAGCAGGCCGGCGCTGACATAGAGTTATTCTTTTTATCCAATATGCCCGAGCCCTACGCCCGCGTGTTGGAGCGCAGCCATGTGTTTATGGACTGGTTTGACGATGGTATTTTCTCGGGCGATGTGCAGTTGATCAAACCTGAGGTTGCAATTTTTGAACTGGCCACACAGCGTTTTGGTTTGCAGGGCGATCACACGGTGTTTATTCATGATTTGCAATCCAACATTGACGCTAGCCTCATCCACGGCTGGCAAGGTGTGCATTTGCCTGCTCCGGAGGTGTTGCGCAGTCTTTTAGGTACTCAAATACCCTTATAGTCCAAGTATTTATTAATTAGTTAGCTATTAAATTAATAGCAGTTAGTAAATTAACAAGCTGCTTCTAAAGCATCTACAAACATCTTTGCTACGTCAAAGCCCGCTTGATCGTAGATTTCTTGAAAGCATGTGGGGCTAGTTACATTGATCTCGGTCATGTAGTCACCAATGATGTCTATGCCCACTAGCAGCAGGCCGCGCGCTGCCAGCACAGGGCCTATGGCCTCTGCTATTTCGCGATCGCGCGCAGTCAAGGGTTGTGCTACGCCCTTACCTCCAACTGCCAAGTTACCCCGCACCTCCGTGCCTTGTGGAATACGCGCCAAGCTAAACGGCACTGGCTTACCGCCAATTACCAAAACACGCTTGTCACCTTGCGTTATTTCAGGTACAAATTTTTGCACCATCAGAGTTTGC
>JANOSN010000555.1:0-6262 GCA_031415895.1 Polaromonas sp.
GCACGATTGGTTTTTTAATTTGGCTTTTGGTCAGCAACACGCTGGGCAACATGAAGGCGCGCGGCATTCAAAGCGGTTTTGACTTTTTACTTCAGCCCGCAGGCTTTGACATTGGCGAGGAATGGATTGGCTACGACTCTAGCAACCGTTATTGGCGTGCGTTTTTAGCAGGCTTAGTTAATACACTGCGTGTGGCCATTATTGGCATTTTCCTCACCACCATTTTGGGCACCTTACTGGGCGTGGGGCGGTTTTCGCGCAACGCTTTAGTGCGTGGCTTTTGCTACGGCTATGTTGAGATGTTTCGCAATATCCCAGTATTGCTGCAGTTGTTGATGTGGTATTTGTTATTTACCGAATATCTGCCGCAGGTGGAAGACGCTTTGCAGTTTAAGGGCTTGTTTTTCTTAAGTAAAAACGGTATTTCATACCCTAGCCCGGTATGGCAGTTAGGTCAAAATTTAGCCCTGCTAGGCGCTGCAATTGGTGGAGTAGTGGCCTATGTGTATGCAGGCCGTGCGCGTGCAAAGTTTGACGCTACCGGCCATCTCAGCCCAGTGCTGTGGGTGTCCATTGCATTAGTCATTGGCGGCGCTCTGCTAGGCTGGCTGGCAGGTGGCGCGCCCAACGAATGGAACATTCCTAAGCTGACTGAAACGCAAGTTGAAGGCGGCGGTGCGCTGTCACCCGAATATTTGGCGGTGACCATGGGCCTAGTGCTGTACACCTCTGCGTTTGTGGCCGAAGTGGTGCGTGGCGGGATTGCATCGGTATCTTTGGGGCAGCACGAGGCCAGTGCATCGCTGGGCCTGTCGCGTGCGCACTCTATGCGTTTGGTGGTATTGCCGCAGGCTCTGCGTGTGATTATTCCGCCGATGACAAATCAGTTTTTAAATTTGACCAAAAACTCATCGCTGGCTGTGGCTGTAGGTTACCCAGACGTGGTGTCAATTGCCAATACCTCGCTGAACCAAACTGGCCGTGCGGTGGAATGTATTGCCATCATCATGCTGATTTACCTGACCACTTCGTTAGTCACCTCAGGCTTTATGAACTGGTTTAACGCCCGTGCGGCTATCAAAGAAAGGTAGCCACCCATGTCTGATGTATTCGTTTCTTTGCCAGCACGCCCTGCACCCATGAAAACTGAGGGCTTAGTGCCTTGGGTGCGTAACAATTTATTTGCCAGTGTGCCCAACGCTATTTTGTCGTTGGTGATTCTTGGTATTGCACTGTGGGCTGCATGGGGCGCTATGGGCTGGGGCATCGTCAATGCCGTCACTGCCGCTAATGCTGACCTGTGCCAAGCCAACCGCGGCATAGGCGCTTGCTGGGGCGTGGTGAATGAAAAAGCGCGCTTGATTGTGATGGGTCGTTATCCGCGCGAGGAGCACTGGCGCCCAGCATTGGCTACGGTGTTGCTACTAGGCTTAGTGGTCAGTAGCTGCAGCCCGCGCTTTTGGAAAGCTTGGTTGCCGCTGCTATGGGTAGCCGTGCTGGCTGCGTTTTTTACGCTGATGGGTGGTGGCGCATTCGGCTTAGGTAAAGTGCCCACCGACCAATGGGGCGGCTTGCCGCTAACCATTATGTTGACCGTCATCTCCATGACCATGGCGTTTCCTATTGCTGTGGCCGTGGCGTTGGGCCGCAGGTCTAACATGCCAGCGATTAAAAGCCTGTGCGTGATTTATGTTGAGCTGATTCGCGGTGTGCCGCTGATCTCGGTGCTGTTTATGGCGTCGTTCATGCTGCCGTTGTTTATGCCCATTGGCAAATCGCCTGATGTGCTGATTCGCGTGATTGTGGGCATTACTTTGTTTGCCGCAGCGTACATGGCAGAGATTATTCGCGGTGGCTTGCAGTCATTGCCCAAGGGGCAAACTGAAGCCGCCGCCAGTCTGGGCCTAGGCTACTGGCAAACACAACGCAAAATTGTGCTGCCACAAGCACTGGGTACGGTGGTGCCTAGCATCATGAACAACTTTATCTCGCTGTTCAAAGACACGTCGCTGGTCACCATCGTGTCGCTGTTTGAGCTGACTGGTGCATTGAGCTTGGCCGTAGGGTCAGACCCGAACTGGCGGCCTTTCAAAATTGAAGCTTATTTGTTCATTGCCGCCATTTACTTTGCCTGCTGTTTTGCCATGTCGCGCTACAGCTTGTGGATTGAAAAGCGCGTGGCAGTAGGTAAAGCCCGCTAGCGTTCATGCCCGCCAGCTCTGGCCCGCAAGCTCAGGCCCGCAAGCTCTGGCCCGCTAAAAAAATTAAGGAATAAAAATGACAGAACCCATCATCACCTTCGACAAAGTCAACAAATGGTACGGCAATAATTTTCATGTACTGCGCGATATTGACTTGACCATTACCCAAGGTGAGCGCCTAGTGATTTGCGGGCCTTCTGGCTCAGGCAAATCTACGTTAATCCGTTGCATCAACGCCCTAGAAGATTATCAAGAAGGCACGCTTACCGTGGCGGGCTCGGTGCTGGGCGACGACATCAAAGCCATTGATTCTGTGCGCCGCCAAGTGGGCATGGTGTTTCAGCAGTTCAACCTGTTTCCGCACCTCACCGTGCTAGAAAACCTCACGCTTTCGCCGACGTGGGTGGCGGGCATGCCCAAAAAAGAGGCTGTTGAGCGCGCCATGGTTCAGCTAGAGCGTGTGCGCATTGCCGAGCAAGCCCAAAAATACCCGCTGCAACTGTCTGGTGGCCAGCAGCAGCGCGTAGCCATTGCCCGCGCACTGTGCCTCACGCCCAAGATCATGCTGTTTGACGAGCCCACCTCTGCACTAGACCCCGAGATGATCAAAGAAGTGCTAGACGTGATGATCAGCCTGGCCGATGGCGGCATGACCATGCTGTGCGTGACGCACGAAATGGGTTTTGCCAAAGCAGTGGCTGACCGCGTGATTTTTATGGACCAAGGTCAAATTGTTGAGCAAAACAACCCCGAAGACTTCTTTAACCACCCCAAGACAGATCGCAGCAAAGACTTTTTGTCGAAAATTTTGGGGCATTAAAGTAGTGCAGCGCCGTCGCATAATAGCGCTGTTTGGCTACTTCAAGCCTGTGATGTTTTTGGGGTAATTCCCTATTATTTATACTAGTTACTACCAAACTCATAGCACAAGATCATTACAATTGCGCTATGTGCCAACTTTTAGGTATGAATTCCGCCAATCCAGCGGACTTGCGGTTTTCGTTCACCGGCTTTGCAGCGCGTGGTGGGTTAACTGACCACCATGGCGATGGTTTTGGCGTAGGTTTTTTTGAAGACAAAGCATGCCGCTTGTTTATGGACAACCAGCCCGCTGCTGCGTCACCCGTAGCAGACCTGCTTAAAAACTACTCCATCAAGTCTCGTAACGTGGTGGCGCACATTCGCAAAGCCACCCAAGGCGATGCCTTGCGCCTAGAAAACTGCCACCCCTTCACGCGAGAGCTGTGGGGCCGCCACTGGCTGTTTGCCCATAACGGCGACCTTAAAGATTACAAGCCGCGCTTGGATGGCAATTATTTGCCCGTGGGCAGCACCGACAGCGAGCTGGCGTTTTGCGACATCATGCAAACTCTACGTGCCGTTAACCCACCCATGTGCAAAGACGGCGCTACGTCGGTACAACCCTGCTCGCTTGACATGGTGTTTGATGCGCTGTGCGAAGTGACCCAGCGCACCGCAGAGCACGGTGTGTTTAACTTTTTAATGTCTAACGGCCAAGCCATGTTTGCCCACTGCTCTACCCGGCTGTGGTACCTGGTGCGCCAGTGGCCGTTTTCTAACGCACAACTGGTGGACTCTGACCTGAGCATGGACTTTGCTCAGACCAATGCCTCTAACGACCGCCTGTGCATCATCGCCACGCAGCCGCTCACGCGTAACGAAAATTGGCAACAGCTAGAGCCAGGCCAACTGCTGTGGATAGAGGGCGGCCACATTGTGCGCCGCGAGCAACTGCGCGTAAGCGATGAAGTACGCCGCAAAAACGAAGAAAACTTAGCCTGCGTTTAGTGTCTTTTTAAAGCCTACTTAAAGCTTTAAATACGTGTTGATTTAGGCTATTTCCCCTCTGGCGCTGAGTGCGCTGCAGCGCTAGACTGTCATGCATATTAGCCATGACCCAAAGGATACCTATGTTGCACCGTTCTTACAGCGCCATTGCCTTGGCCGCGCTACTTGCTGCCTGCGCCAGCCCCGCGCCCACCAACTTTAGCTACACGCCTTTTCAGCAGCCCGAGGGTGCCAGTGGCATCACTGAAAAACCTGGTTGGGCGACTAAAAAGTTTGCTGTAGCTGCCGCCAACCCGTTGGCTACGGATGCGGGTTACCAAATCCTTAAAGCAGGCGGCAGCGCAGTCGACGCCGCTATAGCAGTGCAAATGGTGCTTAGCCTAGTCGAGCCGCAAAGCAGCGGCATTGGCGGTGGCGCGTTTTTGCTGCACCACGACGGCAAAGCCACCGAAGCCTTTGATGGCCGCGAGACGGCGCCCGCTGGGGTGGATGAAAACCTGTTTATGCAAGAAGGTAAACCGCTGGCCTTCTACGACGGCGTGGTGGGCGGGCGCAGCGTGGGCGTTCCTGGCACAGTGCGCATGCTCGAATCTGCACACAAACAGCACGGCAAACTGCCGTGGGCCAAGTTGTTTGAGCCTGCCATTGCCTTGGCTGAGGGCGGTTTTAAAGTCAGCCCACGCCTGAACACCTTGATCAAAGCCGATGCGCATTTAAAAAAAGACCCCACTGCAACGGCTTACTTTTTTAAGTCAGACGGTGACCCGCGCGACGTGGGCTTGAACCTGCGCAACCAACCGTTTGCCGATGTGCTCAAACGCATCGCCTCAGAGGGCAGCAAAGCCATGCACGAAGGCCCCATTGCCCAAGCCATCGTCGACAAAGTGCAAAAGCACCCCACCAACCCGGGTAAGCTGACCATGGCCGATATGGCAGGCTACCAAACTAAAAAACGCGAGGCGATTTGTACAGATTACGCCGCCAAAGGCAAAAACTACTCGCTGTGCGGCTTTCCGCCACCCAGCTCGGGCGCTATAGCGGTGGGGCAAATTTTGGGTATTTTGGCTAACACCAATGCTGCCAACATTGCACCCGTGCCCGCGCCTGATGGCAAAGGCGTGGTGCCCGATGCACCTTGGTTGCACCTGTACACCGAAGCCGCGCGCCTAGCCTTTGCTGACCGTGCGCAGTACCTAGGCGACCCGGATTTTGTACCCGCACCCGACAGCAAAATTGGCGGCAACTGGGCCAGCATGCTAGCGCCCGCGTATCTGGCCGAGCGCGCCACACTGATTGGCGCGCAAAGCATGAAAACCGGTAAACCCGGTAACCCTGGCGGCGCAAAGCTAGCCTTTGGCATGCCCACCGAGCAGCCTGAATACGGCACCAGCCACATCAGCATCATCGACGGCTATGGCAACGCGCTGAGCATGACCACCACGATTGAGGACGCCTTTGGCGCGCGGCAAATGGTCAACCCTAGCGGCACAGGAGTAGGCGGATTTTTACTGAATAACGAGCTGACCGACTTTAACTATGCCCCCAACGATGCCGAAGGCAAACCCACCGCCAACCGCGTGCAACCCGGCAAGCGCCCCCGCAGCTCAATGAGCCCTACCCTTGTGTTCGACAAAGCCACAGGCCATGTAGTGATGAGTGGCGGCAGCCCCGGCGGCGCGTTGATCATTCATTACACGGCCAAAACTTTGTACGGTGTATTGAACTGGGGCCTGAACACCCAGCAAGCCATCAATATGCCTAACTTTGCAGCCACTGGCGTACCCACGCTGCTAGAAGAAAAGCGCTTTGCACCTGCCACGGTGGAGGCCCTGAAAGCCCGTGGCCACGAAGTGCGCGAGCAAAGCTTGGTCAGTGGGTTGCAAGCGATTGAACGCACACCCTCTGGCCTGTTTGGCGGCGCTGACCCGCGGCGTGAAGGTGTGGTGATGGGGGATTAGTTTTATCCCCCATCACTATTAATTTGATAGCTATCTAAGCAATGAATACTTGGACTATCGGCATATTTCGTTGGTAATTGATGCTGTTTTGGTACTTTTAGGTCTTTGCTTTGTTACTAGCTTTGTTTCGTTGTTCTGGCGTCCGACCTGCTGCGCCGCAGGGCTGAGGGAGAGAGCCAACACGTTGATGATTACAGCAACTGAGGCCGCTACAAACTTCGCACTGCGTGTCTTCACTACTATATCGACCAGGGTGCAGCGGTGGGAGCGTATCCAATCCTGTTCGCTTTACTC
>JANOSN010000556.1:0-9618 GCA_031415895.1 Polaromonas sp.
AAAGACTTTGCCTTCGGTTACCACACTGCCTGCGCCTACAATACAGTTGCGGCCAATCACTGCTTTATTCAAGACCACCTATTGAATACCTATCAACGAACCATCGCCAATGGTGCAGCCGTGCAGTTGCACTTGGTGGCCAATAGTTACGTTATCGCCCACCGTTAACGGGCAGCCTAGGTCAGAGTGCAAAACACTCAGATCTTGCACGTTAGAATTCACGCCAATTTTGATAGGCTCGTTGTCGCCGCGCAGCACCGCGCCAAACCACACACTGGCGTTGTCAGCCAAGGTCACATTACCCATCACATCGGCGCTGTCGGCGACCCAAGTGTTAGAGCCTAGTGTGGGCTGCACGCCGTCAAGTTCATAAATCGCCATGGTGGTCCTTACGCAATACACAAATACACAAAAGTAAACACAGGGTTTATGTTTTTTCAACAGCCGAGCGAATTTTTTCGAGATCTACTTTTTTAATGTACCTTGGGATGTTTTTCCACATCGCATGGTAGCCGTAGCCGCCTTGGGTTAGCTCTTGCAGCGCCTCGTCTTTGCCCCAGCCTTGGTACAGCATGCGGTACATGGCCGACACCAAGCCCGTGCGGTCAGCACCGTGCAAACAGTGCAGCAGCACAGGGCCGTCTTGTTCGGCAGCTTTAATTGCTTTTAAAGCGGCAATGACCTGCTTGTCACCCACCGACCAAGTGTTGATACCAATGCGTTTAATTTTGACACCTGAGCCGCGCAACACTGTCTCGTCGTCATTGAAATTACGCAGGCTCACCACGGTTTGAATACCCAATGATTTAATCAGTGTGACGTCTTTGGGCGCTAGTTGCGCACTGCGGTACAAGTTGGGCGTGATGCTAAATAAATTGACCGATGCCTCAACCGGTGCAGCCCATTCGGGCTTGCGCGCAGCAGCACCCGCGCTTTGCGCATGCACTGCAGGCGCGCACACTATCAAACTGGTGAGCAACAGGTGGGCCATAGTGCGAGAGTTGACTAAAAACATAGGTGTTTGAGGTGGTTGAATTATTAGGATAGCACTATCTTTAGCACATGCTGTGCGGCTGCGCTACGCCCTAAGGTGCGGGCTTTATCGCGCATGTCGGCTAGCTTGGCAGGCCCATCGCCAAGCATTCCGATGATGTTAGGCCACCTGGCTTAGTGATGACTACATCGGCGCAGGCCATCAAGCGTTCAACCTGATTAGTAAAACCCTGCGCCAGCAAACGGCCAGGGTAGCGCAAAGCCAGCGTTTGCAAGGCGTCTAGCGCCTGCGCATTTTTGCCCGCCATGGCGATCAACTGAAAGTCCCCGTCTAAAGCTAGCAAGCCCTGCGCTACAGCATCCAAGTTGCCCAAGCCTGCACCACCGCCCATCAGTAGCAGCGTGGTGCGCTGTGCGTCCAGGCCGAACTCTTTGGCACACTGATGACGATCAAGCGCCTGCCCAAACGCGGGCATGACAGGAATGCCAGTGACGTGAATATGGCTAGGCGCAATGCCCTGCGCACGCATGCGAAAAGCCACTTCGTCATTGGCCGCAAAATAGCCCGCCATGCCGTCTTGCACCCACAGGCGGTGCAAATCAAAATCTGTCACCTGCACCCACACAGGGCAGTGCACCTCGCCTTTGCGGATCAGGCGTGAGAGCATTTCTGCTGGCAGAAAATGTGTGCACACAATCGCATCAGGCTGAAAATCTTTAATCGATTGACGCAGTGCACGCGCGTTCATGCGCTCTAGCTTGCGGCGCAGTTGCTCCATCAGGCTGTCGGGCTGTGCGTCGTTGGTATGGTGGTACAAATATCCCCACAAGGTGGGCGCTTTGTTCACCAGTTTGATATAAAAATCGGTGTAGAGTTTTTTAAACGCAGCGGTGACATAGTCCATCGCGTCCAGGTGCGTTACTTGCACATCAGGGTGGCTTTGCAGCGCAGCAGCGCGAATAGCCTCAGCCGCCCGCATATGGCCTGCCCCTGCAGAGACGCTGAGGAGGAGGATTTTTTTAGCTGACGGTTGCATATCAATGCGCTTGGTCTATTGGCATTGCATGCTTGCCAATCCATTGCGCAAACTCTGCCTCTGTGACGTTACCAGCAGCCACCTCTAACATCATCACAACGCAATCCACATCGCTGGCGGTAAGGCACCAGCCATTGAGCATTAAAAATAATTCAACAGCCACGAAAGCAGTTCGCTTGTTACCATCTAAAAACGGATGATTGCGCGAAATGCCGTAGCCATAGGCTGCTGCCAGCTTTGGTGCATCAGGGCTGCCGTACGCGGCCACTTGTTGTGCACGTGCCAGTGCTGATTCAAACAGCGCCATATCACGCACACCAGCCTGTCCACCATGCTCAGCCAATTGCTCGTCATGCACAGCCAACAATACATCTGTGTCCAACCAAATCCATTCAGTCATAATTTGGCCCTCTTACTTTGCCAGCTCGCGCAGCACATGACGGCGGCTTTTCATAACCTCACGAGCGGCTTTCATTTGCAACTCAAAAGCGGGGTCGCTGTGGCTCACCCGCAGCCCATCCGGCGCATCCGTCATAAAAATCTGGTCGCCCTTGGTCACTTTTAAGCGCGCCAAGACTTCTTTGGGCAAAATAACGCCTAGCGAATTGCCGATTTGGGTAATTTTGAGAGCATGCATGACGAACCCCTTAAGTTATAACTTTAATTATAACAATTCTACCTCTGGCACGCCACAGCCAGCCCCCGCACCTGCTTTGGCGGTTGAGCTGCGCGAGGCCGCCCTGCTGGCCCTGTGCTGCACCAATCCAGAGCTAAAAGTGGCTGTAGTCCAAGATTTAACTGCTCAAGCAGCTACGCTTTTAATAGCGGATGGTAATATTGAGGCGACACATACTGTACCGGGCCGCCCCCAGCGCCCGATGTTGATGGCCCAGCTGAACATCCCTAAGCGCTCACCCTACACACCCGACGGCTTGGCCGCGCTGGTGCACGCGGTGTGCCATATTGAATTTAACGCGATCAACCTAGCACTGGACGCGGTATGGCGTTTTGCAGGTATGCCGCGCGAATACTATGTGGACTGGGCACGCATAGCTGCCGAGGAGGCTTACCATTTCTCGCTGCTGTCCGCACATTTGCAAAGCATGGGCTACCAATATGGCGACTACCCTGCCCACAACGGCTTGTGGGAGATGACCGAGAAAACCGCAGACAACGTCACCGCCCGCATGGCGCTAGTGCCGCGCACGCTGGAGGCGCGCGGGCTAGACGCTACGCCGCTGATGCAGGCCAAGCTGCGCAAAGTAGGCAGCCCTGACGCGATGAAAACCGTAGAGATTTTGGACATCATCTTGCGCGACGAAGTGGGCCACGTGGCCATTGGCAACCACTGGTACAACTGGCTGTGCGCGCGTGACGGGATAGAGCCTGTGGCGCACTTTAAGCAGCTGATAAAACACTACGAAGCACCACGTATGAGGCCCCCGTTTAACGAGGCTGCGCGGCGCACAGCGGGGTTTACGGATGCTGAGATGCGGGCTTTGCTGGAAACCTAGGCGCTATGTATTTTGTAGCTGGTTGAGCAGTAAATGCTTGGACTACTGGCATATTTCGTTGGTAATTCATGCTGTTTTGATGCTATTTCTGTCTTTGCTTTGCTTCTCGCTTCGCCTCGTTGTTCTTGGACGCGACTTGCTGCGCCGTAGGGCTGAGGTTAACCGCGCAGATTGCCTCTGCCCGGAGCGCGTGACTTAAAACTACTGCATCGACCAGGGTGAGTGGTGGGAGCGTGTCGCTGGAAAAACTGTAGCGAGGTGCGGCCCATCAACTACAGATAACTACTACCTGGCGCGCATGTACATGGCAAGTTTTTTCAGCGACATGTCCCGCCGCCCGCCACGGCTAAACAAGGACACCATGCATTGCCACAGGGGAGTCCAACGCTCAAACAACGAACAAAAACTAACCCCGAGGATGGTGCACCGCATGCAGTTGCTTTAGCCGCTCACGTGCAACGTGCGTGTAGATGGTTGTAGTAGAAATGTCAGCATGCCCCAGCAGCATTTGCACCACACGCAGATCTGCTCCATGGTTGAGTAAATGCGTGGCGAACGCATGACGCAATGTGTGGGGCGATAAAGTGGACAGTGGTATGCCCGCCACCGCAGCGTACTTTTTCACAATCAACCAAAACGCCATCCGCGTCATGCTGCTGCCCACCTTGGCACCACGCGAGGTGACGAATAAATCATCTGTCTGCATGCCCTTAAGCAGCGCTGGCCGGGCCTCGGTTAAATAGCGCTTAAGCCAATCACTGGCATGTTCGCCAAAGGGCACTAGGCGCTCTTTGCTGCCCTTGCCAAAGGTACGCAGTACATGCTCTGTCAGGCTGATGTTCAGCACCTTCAGGCCTACCAGCTCGCTCACGCGCAGGCCGCTGGCGTAGATCAGCTCTAGCATCGCGCGGTCGCGCAGGCCCATGGGCGTGTTGGTGTCTGGCGCGGCTAGCAAACTTTCAACTTGCGTCTGCGTTAGCGTTTTCACACTGCGCGGTACAGATTTAGCCGCCAACAACTTAAGCGTAGGGTCTGCGGTGATGATGCGCTGGCGTAGCGCCCACCTGAAGTAGCGCTTGAACACCGTCAAACGGCGGTTAGATGAGCTGGCCTTGCCTGCATCTTTTTTGCCATGATCGACAGCAGGCTTGGCCCGCGCCATGCGCTGTGCAAAATAGCCGTTAATGTCGTGCTCGGTTGTGGTCTCTAGCACCCGGCTGAAGTGCTGCGTTAACCATTTGCTGTACAAATTTAAATCACGCCGGTAAGCATCTAGCGTGTTTTTAGACAAGCCCTCTTCCAGCCAAATAGCGTCAATGAAAGCATCAACGCTAGTGGTGTCAGAAAGAGGATTTGATGGCTGTGCAGTGGTCACAGCCTGAGTTTAGAGCACAACCAGCGTGCCAAGGCTTTGCACACAGGCCCGCAAGGCTTGCTTATTGGTCGAGTTTGAGTTTTTGCTCTGCCACTACCTTTTGGTATACCACCAGTTCATCGGCCATTTGCTTGGCAAACTGCTCTGGCGAATTGGCAATGATGAACGAGCCTGTGTCTTCAATGCGCTTTTTCACGGCCGGGTCTTCCAGCGCTTTGCGCACTGCCGCGTTGACTTTGTCCACCACATCTTTAGGCAACCCTTTAGGGCCGTAGATGCCGTAGTAGGCCATGCGGTTCACGGGCTCTAAGCCTAGTTCTTTAAAGGTGGGCACGTTAGGCATAGTGGCCAGGCGCTGGGGGGCGGCTACTGCCATGGGCACCAAACGGTTATCTTTAATGAATGGCAGCGCCGATGGTACGTTGTCAAAAATCACCGGCACTTGGCCTGCTACGGTGTCGTTCAGCGCAGGGCCTGCGCCACGGTAGGGTATGTGGGTTAAAAACACACCTGCCAGGCCCTTCCACAGCTCGGTCTGCAGGTGGCCAATACCGCCCGTGCCAGACGATGCGTAGGCATATTTACCCGGTGATTTTTTCAGCTCCGCGACAAAAGCTTTGTAGTCTTTAGCAGGAAAGTTAGGGTTCACCGCAATCACGTTGGGCGTGGCGGCGATGTTGATAATCGGCGTAAAGTCGGTGGCCGCGTTGTAGGGCATTTTCGGGTTAATCGCGGGGTTAGCTGCGGTAGTAGACACCGTAGCCATGCCCAGCATATAGCCATCAGGGTTGGCTTTAGATGTCTCGTTAGCACCCACCACGCCGCCACCACCAGCTTTGTTGATGACCACTACTGTTTGGCCCAAAGCTTTGCCCAGAGGCTCAGAAATCACCCGGGCAATGATGTCGGTAGTGCCACCTGGGGCAAAGGGCACCTGCAATTGGATGGGCTTGTTAGGGTAATTTTGGGCGTATACGCCAGCGCTGGCGCACACCAAAGCCACGCTAGTGGCCAAAGTTTTCAATACAAACCGTTTAGAACTCAACATATATTTCTCCACAAAGTTAACTTGGTACATTGATGATCGTAGCGCTTATGCAGCAAAATACGATGTGGCAAACCCATAAGCACAAACCCGTAGTGGATGCAAATTTTGCATCCACCAAGGCACAGCACCCGACCAGCTCATCCGACATGTATTACGCACAGCTTTTAATTCCTGATTTCACACTGATCGTTTGCGGCTATTTAATTTGCCGCTTCACACAACTTAACCGCACAGTGTGGGAGCAGGTTGACAGCTTGGTGTTTTATTTTTTGTTTCCGGTCCTGTTGTTTCACTCCATCGTGCGCTCGCCGCTAGATTTAGGTGCCGCCTCGGGCATGATTGGCGCGGCGCTGTGCGTGGTGGGAGCTGGCATCCTCATCACCTATAGCATCGCACGCTGGCACGGCGTGCAAAGCGCAGACTTTGCCAGCGCCGCGCAAGTGGCATTTCGGTTTAATTCATATATTGCGCTGGCCATTGCTGAACGGCTGGGGGGCACTGAAGGCTTGCTGCTGATCGCCGTCATCATCGGCGTGTGTGTACCACTGTGCAACATAGGGGCCATTTGGCCGATGGCTAAAAACTCTGGCAACAGCGCAGTGGGCGCGATGGTACGCAACCCACTGGTCATTGCCACGGCCAGCGGCCTGCTGGCCAATGTGCTAGGGTTTAGCATGCCTGTGTGGGCCGAGCCTACGGTCACGCGCATAGGGCAAGCGTCTCTAGCGCTGGGCCTGATGGGCGCGGGGGCAGGCATGCAACTGGGCAAAGTATTTGACACGCATAGCAAACGCATCGTCGGTGCTGGTGTGCTGACCATACGCCACCTAGTTATGCCCTTGTTGGCTTGGGCCATGGCGTATCTTTTTAAGCTCAGCCCCACGCAGGCCACCATCTTGTTGGTGTTCAGCGCCTTGCCTACTGCGTCCAGCTGTTATGTGCTGGCAGCGCGCATGGGATACGACGGTAGTTTTGTGGCGGGACTGGTCACGCTGTCTACCGTGCTGGGGGCGTTAAGCCTGCCGTTTGCGCTGCAATTTTTACGCTAATTTAAATCGCACTATGGCTTGGCATGCACAACTAGACCTGCATTACCGCAGTGCCCCACTGGCAGATGGCGCGCCACGCACCACGGCGCAGTTTAGCCACAGCGGCCCCCTGCGCGTGCTGCAAAGCCTGTACCCCGAAGGCCCCGCCGTGTGCCACAACGTGCTGGTGCACCCGCCCGGCGGCATCGTGGGCGGCGACACCTTGAGCATTGACGTGCAGGTAGACGCTAACGCCCATGCGCTGGTCACCACACCGGGTGCCACACGGTTTTATAAAAGCTTGGGCGAGCCAGGCACGCAGCAAGCCACCATACAACTGCACAGCGGCGCGCGCCTAGAGTGGCTGCCGCTAGAGACCCTGTGCTACAACGGTTGCAATGCGTTTAACAGTGCCGTGTTTGACCTGGCACCTGGTGCAGAAATGATCGGCTGGGACATCACTGCCCTAGGCTTGCCAGATGCAGGCTTGCCATTTGAAGTTGGCAGTTTGCAACAACACATTGAGGTGAAAGGCGCGTGGCTAGAGCGCGCCTTGATTGACGCTACAGACACACAGCTATTGCACAGCCCGCTGGGCTTGGCTGGCCATCTGTGCATGGGTACTTTGTTTTTTGTAGCCGGGCAGACGATAGACCGCCAGCGGCGTGATCAGTTAATTGAAGTGCTGCACCAAGCTTTAGCGGGTGATGCTTTAGCAGTCACTACGGGCATCACATCGCCTAACCCGCAAGTGATTGCAGTGCGAACCTTAGCGCACAGAACCGAGCCAGCTATGCATACCCTGCGCACGGCTTGGCTAGCACTACGCAAAGCGGCTTGGCAGATGGGTAACACAGCGCCGCGCATTTGGGCTATGTAGCCTGCTGGAGATTGTCCTCACCCTAGTTATGTAGCTCATCAGGTCGGCGGTGTACTCA
The DNA here is from genome assembly GCA_031415895.1 of Polaromonas sp. Lineage (GTDB taxonomy): Bacteria > Pseudomonadota > Gammaproteobacteria > Burkholderiales > Burkholderiaceae_C > JAAFIP01. The sequence continues at coordinate 7,934 of JANOSN010000556.1, forward strand.
GCTACGCGGCTGTCCCCCGTGGCGGCTTATGGCCGCCGACTCCTCCTTTATGCCGCTGCGCTGAGTACACCACCGACCTGCTCCTGCGAAGTGGTGGGTGATTCACCGTTGTGCTCCAACCAACCCAGTTCACAGTTCTGGCGCTTGGTGTGGACGACGCAGCGGCATCAAGGAGGAGGCCAAAGGCCGGGGGACAGCCGCGTAGCCGTCCACACCAAGTGTCAGAGCGTGCACAGCATCAGAGCTGGCGCAGGTAGCTACTCTTTAAATGGCAACTAACTGCCGTACCCCACTGGCTTGCATGTCTTTCCCCAAACCCCGAGCAATCACCTCACCCCGCTCCATCACTACGTAGTCGTCGGCCAGCTCTTCAGCAAAGTCGTAGTACTGCTCTACCAACACTATCGCCATATCGCCACGATCGGCCAGCATGCGAATCACGCGGCCTATGTCTTTGATGATGCTGGGCTGGATGCCTTCGGTGGGTTCGTCCAGGATGAGCAGCTTGGGCTTGGCTGCCAGTGCGCGGGCGATGGCGAGCTGCTGCTGCTGGCCGCCGGACAAGTCGCCGCCCCGGCGTTTTAGCATTTGCTTGAGCACGGGGAACAGTTCGTACAACTCGGGCGGCACGGCAGTGCTGCTGCTTTTGTAGGCCAGGCCCATGGCCAAGTTTTCTTCTACCGTCAGGCGTGCGAATATCTCGCGGCCTTGGGGCACAAAGCCTATGCCTGCGCGGGCACGGTTGTAGGGGGTGGCGTTTTGAATCGCTTTGCCGTCAAACTCTATGCTGCCGTTTTTAATGGGCACCAAGCCCATCAACGACTTGAGCAAGGTGGTTTTACCTACGCCGTTGCGGCCTAGTACTACCGTGACTTTTCCTAAGTTGGCTTCCATGCTTACATCGCGCAGGATGTGCGAGCCGCCGTAGTATTGGTTGACGTTAGAAATTTTAAGTAGCATGTTCAACGCCCCAAATAGACTTCAATCACGCGCTCATCAGACTGCACTTGGTCCAGTGTGCCTTGCGCAAGCACTGAGCCATCGCACAGCACGGTAACGATTTCAGAGATGGAACGTATGAAGCTCATGTCGTGCTCCACTACCATCAGGCTGTGCTTGCCTTTTAGGGTTAAAAACAGCTCGGCAGTGCGGGCGGTTTCTTCATCAGTCATGCCGGCTACCGGTTCATCTAGCAGCAGCAGTTTGGGGTCTTGCATTAGCAGCATTCCAATTTCTAGCCATTGCTTTTGGCCGTGGCTGAGGTTGCCTGCCATGCGGCGCAAGCTATCAGCCAGATGGATGGTGTGCAGAATCTCGGCTACGCGGTCACTTTGCTGGGAGTCGAGTTTGAAGAACATTGATGGTTTGACGTTCTTGTCGGTTTTTAAAGCTAGTTCTAGGTTTTCAAAAACAGTCAGCTGTTCAAACACTGTGGGCTTTTGGAACTTGCGGCCAATGCCCATTTGGGCGATTTGCGATTCGTTGTAGCGCAGCAAGTCAATAGTGGAGCCAAAAAACACTGTGCCACTTTGGGGGCGGGTTTTACCGGTGATGATGTCCATCATCGTCGTCTTACCCGCACCGTTGGGGCCGATGATACAGCGCAGCTCGCCGGGGGCTATGTCTAGCGACAAGTTGTTGATGGCTTTGAAACCGTCAAAGCTCACGTTCACATCTTCTAGGTA
>JANOSN010000557.1:0-2962 GCA_031415895.1 Polaromonas sp.
GTTAGCGCCTGCGTGCCCACCACAATCACTTCACCACCCGGGTCTAGCTGCATCGACACCAGCTCTTCGCCAATCACCAAGCCAGATAAATAGCTGCTGGCTTGCGTGGGGGTCAGTTGGTTAAACAGCGACTTCACGCGCACGCTAAAGGCGGTGTTGAGCAAGCTTTCGCTTTGAGTGGCATGGTCAATGCCTTCCAAGAATACGTCTTTGTTCAGCGGTGCAGCGGGCAGGCCGGGTGCGGGCAGGCTTTTGGCCAAAATAGAGTGTTGCGACAGCAGGTTGTACATCTCGCCAGTCATAAAGGTGTTAAAGCCGTTGATTGCGCCGTCTTCTAGGCTAACCCACTTGCTGTGCGTGCCGGGCAGCACCATCAGCGCATGCTGCAGGCCCAGCACGGCGGCTGCGCCAAACACCTGCGTTTCTTCGCCGCGCATCACATCAAAAAACTCACTGCGAATGCCGGGCACAATTGCCACGCGGTCTTTCACCGCCCAGCCCACCATCAGTGCCAAGTGGCCTGCACTGGCGGGGCACGGGCAATAAGGCACTTCGACCAAACCGTCTTTGCTGCCCACCATGCCCGAGAGCAAATAAAACTGTCCCCCAGCCTTGGTAAACCGCGCGCAGGTCGAGATCAAATAACTGGCAAACTCGCCGCGCTTAAAACTCAAAATTCCACGCGGCTCGGCCAGCTCGTCCAGTATTTCGCCGTCAGGCGCTATCAAGGCGGCGCGGAAGTTGGACGTGCCCCAGTCCACACCAATGAAAGGGCTAGAAATCTTGCTGCTCATGGCGCTATTATGGCGTGGCGCTTACTGGTAGCAATTATTGTTTGGCTGTATCAGGTGCCAAGCAGTTCAAACACCGCAGCGGGTCTGGGCAAAGGCGCCACTGCACCAAAGCCTTGCACAGCTAAGGCCGCTGCTGCGTTGGCATAACGCACGGCTTCAAGCAAGCTGTCGCCCAAGCACAGGCGCGCTAATAAGTTACCACCAAAACAGTCGCCCGCGCCTGTGGCATCCACTGCATTTACTGGCAGCGCGGCAATGTGCTGGCACTGCTGGCCGTGGCTGGCCAGCACGCCTTGGTGACCCATTTTTAGTACCACAGTTTTGGCGCCCAAGTCATGGCTCCATTGCACAATGGCTTGCGGATCGTGCAGGCCGCTGAGCGCTGTGACGTCGTCCAAGCTGGGTAAGAAAACATCAGCCTGCGCTATGACGGGCAGCATAGCGGCGCGTGCGTTCTCCAAGCTCCAGAGTTTTAAGCGCAGGTTCGAGTCAAAACTGAGCTGTGTGCCTGCTGCTTTGGCCACTTCAATAGCGCGCTGGCATTGCACCAGCGTATGGGGCGACAGGGCCAGTGAGATGCCTGAGAGGTGCAGCATCTTGGCCTGCGCAATGGTGTGGCACTGCGCATCACTTAAGGTCATGGTGGCGGCGGCTGATCCGGCACGGCGGTAGCTGAACTCATGGCCTTGCGGCCTATGGGTGACAAAATAAATACCCGTAGGCGCTATATTATCTATAGCTATTTGAGCAGTATTTATATGCTCTACACCCCAAAGTGATAACAAGCTTTGGCCAAAACTGTCGTTACCCACCGCGCTCACGTATGCGCAGCGCGCCCCCGCGCGCGCGGCTGCAATCACCGCGTTACTGGTGTCGCCGCCAAACCCCTGCAGGTACCTAGGCTGGCCCGGTGTGGTTTGGTTAAATTCCACCATGCCTTCGCCCATTGCGACGATATCGAACACTTTGCTCATAGCATTAATGGTTATCGCGTGGCACAAAGCTGCCGCGCTGGCCTTTCAAAAATATCATGTCGGCCCCCTCGTCGGCTTGGTTAACGTTGTCGATGTACAGCTTCCAGTAGCCGGAATCTAGTTGGGGCTTAGGGGCTGTCCATTTAGCTAGGCGAGCTACCAGTTCAGCATCGCTGATGTGCAAATGGATTTTTCTTAAGGGTACATTTAGCTCAATCATGTCGCCGTTTTGCACCACCGCCAACGGGCCACCCGCTGCCGCTTCGGGGGCGGTGTGCAGCACCACCGTGCCATAGGCCGTGCCGCTCATGCGGCCGTCGCTGATGCGCACCATGTCGGTAATGCCTTTGCGCAAAATTTTGGGTGGTAGCGGCATATTGCCCACTTCGGCCATGCCGGGGTAGCCTTTGGGGCCACAGTTTTTTAGCACCATCACGCAGGTCTCGTCGATGTCCAGGTTTTCATCGTCAATGCGCTTATGAAAATCTTCAATATTCTCAAACACCACGGCACGGCCTGTGTGCACCAGCAGGGCGGGTGTAGCGGCGCTGGGCTTAATCACTGCGCCTTTGGGGGCCAGGTTACCGCGCAGCACACAGATGCCCGCTTTGTCCTTGAACGGCGCAGCTTGGCTCATGATCACATCGGTGTTGAAGTTTTCTGCATCGGCTATGTTCTCCCACACGGTTTTACCGGTGGCAGTGATCAAGTCTTTGTGCAGATGGTTGGCCATCTCTTTCATCACCGCCGGTATGCCGCCTGCGTAGCAAAAATCTTCCATCAGGTATTTTCCAGAGGGCTGCAGGTTCAAGATGCAGGGTAGCTCAGAGGCTAAGCGGTCGAAATCTTCTAGTGTTAGGTCAATGCCCAAGCGGCCTGCAATCGCTAGCATATGCACCACTAGGTTGGTAGACCCACCAATCGCAGCATTAATCTTGATAGCGTTTTCCATCGCTTGGCGGGTGACGATTTTGGAGAGCTTTAAATCTTCATGCACCATCGCCACAGCCCGGCGGCCTGCCATGCGTGCTATCACGTTGCGGCGGCCATCGACTGCGGGGTAGGCTGCGTTACCGGGTAGGCCTACACCCAGCGACTCGATCATGCTGGCCATGGTGCTGGCAGTGCCCATAGTCATACAGTGGCCATGGCTGCGGTGCATGCAGCTTTCGGCTTCGTTAAAGTGCTCAATGC
>JANOSN010000558.1:0-8350 GCA_031415895.1 Polaromonas sp.
TGCGAGGGCAGCATCGTCACTGCAGGCGGTATCGACAGCCACATCCACTTTATATGCCCACAGCAAATTGAAGAAGCACTGGCCAGTGGCGTGACCACGATGATGGGCGGCGGCACTGGCCCCGCTACTGGCACTTTTGCGACCACTTGCACACCGGGCGCGTGGCATATGGAGCGCATGCTGCAAGCGGCAGATGCCTTTCCCATGAACCTGGGCTTTTTAGGCAAAGGCAATGCGTCGCTGCCCGCTGCGCTGCACGAACAGATTAACGCGGGCGCTATCGGCCTGAAGCTGCACGAAGACTGGGGCACCACACCTGCCGCTATTAGCAATTGCCTAGATGTTGCCGAGCTGACCGACACCCAAGTGGCTATTCACAGCGATACGCTAAACGAAAGTGGATTTGTAGAAGACACCATCGCTGCCACCAAAGGCAGATCGTTGTGCGCCTTTCACACCGAGGGCGCAGGCGGTGGCCACGCCCCCGACATCATGCGCGTGGTGGGGCAAGAGAACTTTTTGCCATCGTCCACCAATCCCACCATGCCCTACACCGTCAACACGCTAGACGAGCACGTAGACATGCTGATGGTGTGCCACCACTTAGACGCATCGATTGCCGAAGACCTGGCCTTTGCCGAAAGCCGCATCCGCAAAGAAACCATCGCTGCCGAAGACATTTTGCATGACCTGGGCGCGATCAGCATGTTCAGCTCTGACAGCCAAGCCATGGGCCGCGTGGGCGAGGTGGTACTGCGTTGCTGGCAAACCGCGCACAAGATGAAGCAGCAGCGCGGCTGGCTTGCACCTGATCCGTTCTCCCTGAGCCAGTCGAAGGGTCTGGCTGAGCCTGCCGAAGCTTTGCAACGCAACGACAACTTTCGCGCCAAACGCTACATCGCCAAATACACCATCAACCCCGCGATTGCTCACGGCATTAGCCATGAGGTGGGCAGTATTGAAGCTGGCAAATGGGCCGACCTGGTGGTATGGAAGCCCGCCTTCTTTGGCGTCAAACCCTTTCTCATCATCAAAGGCGGAACCATTGCCATGGCGGCCATGGGCGACCCTAATGCATCCATCCCTACACCGCAGCCTGTGCACTACCGCCCTATGTTTGGCAGCTTTGGCCGCAGCCTGCACAAAAGTTCGCTCACCTTTATCTCGCAAGCTGGTTTTAAGGCAGGTGTGCACCAGCAGTTTGGTTTACAAAAAACTATCAGCACGGTTAAAAATATTCGCGGTGTGAAAAAGCAGCACATGATTCATAACCATTATTTGCCCACTATGGAAATTGATGCGCAAACCTACGCCGTGCGTGCCGATGGACAACTGCTGACCTGTGAGCCAGCCAAATCACTGCCCATGGCGCAGCGCTATTTCTTGTTCTAAAGCTCTTGTGTCTGTTGACTCTGGTGTAATGACGGCATGATCCAAACTTCTAAACTCGTGCCGCAAGGCAAAGGCCTTGCACCGGTACTGCTCAAACGCGCCCACACGGTGGAGCTAGGCTGGGACGTGCGCCAGAAAAGCCGCTTCGACTGCACAGACTCTGCTGGCCGCCAGCTAGGTGTGTTTTTGCCACGCGGCACCACGGTGCGTGGTGGCGATGTGCTGATAGCTGAAGACGGCTCGCTGGTGCGCATCATCGCGGCACCACAAACTGTGTTGCGCATCACGCATTGCACAGCCCACGGCACACCGTATGACTTGATTCGTGCCGCTTACCATTTGGGTAACCGGCATGTGCAAATTGAGCTGAAACCTGATCACCTCAAAATTGAACCTGACCATGTGCTGGGTGACATGCTGCGGGCGATGCATTTGATTGTGAACACGATCAGTGAGCCATTTGAACCTGAGGCGGGGGCCTACGCGCAAGACGGGCATGGGCATGGGCATGCCCACAGCCATGTAGACGCTCACGCTCACGAAGAAACATCTGCACCTACACACGGCCATGACCATAGTCATAGTCACAGACACGATAACGACAGCCATCACAAGCACTCACACTGATGCACACACCCACGGCGCTGCCAGCGCCTAGCCTTCTGCAGCTGATCTGGCTGGCTTCCCCCGCGCTGCCTGTGGGCGGGTTTTCGTATTCAGAAGGCTTTGAAGCTGCGGTCGATAAAGGCCTAGTGACTACCGAAACACAAGCTGCCGACTGGCTGAGCGACCAGCTGCACATCAGCCTAGCGCGTGGCGACCTAGCAGTCATAGCTAAAGCCATCCCGGCGTGGCGGCGCGGCGACATAGCGCGCGTGATTGAACTCAACCATTGGGTGCTGCACAGCCGAGAAACGCACGAGTTCAGGCTGCAAACCGACCAAATGGGCAGATCACTAGCCCAATGGCATAAAGCCCTGAATGAGCAAAGCGCCACAGCATTGCAAGACTTTGACAAGCTCAGCCCCAATACAGAATCCACCACCTACCCCATAGCCTACGCCCTAGCCGCCAGCAGCACACAAGCCAGCGTACGCGACTGCTGCCTAGCCTTTACCTTTGGCTGGGCCGAAAACATGGTGGGCGCAGCCGTAAAGTCGGTGCCGCTGGGCCAAAGCGCGGGCCAGCGTATATTGGCCACGCTAGCCAACGACTTACCCGCCGCAGTAGACTACGCCATCGCCCTGCACGACAGCCAACGCCAAGCCTTCAGCCCCATGCTGGCCATCTTGTCATCGCAACACGAAACCCAATACTCACGACTCTTAGATCATGAAATTCTAAAAATCTGAATACCGAATTACCAGACGCGAAGTGCGCTAAGGTTGCGCGAAGGACGCGAAAGGAAGAAAAAATGATAAAAGGTAACCCATATCTTTAAAAACAATTTTTTGCTTATTTCGGTATTCTTTTGCGTCCTTCGCGCAACCTTCGCGCCCTTCGCGTCCGGCAACTGGTTTTAAAACCTTAGGAAAAACAATGTCCCTACACCACATCAAAAACCGCACCAAAAAGCTTCCACCATTGCGCGTAGGCATCGGCGGACCAGTAGGCTCTGGCAAAACCACCTTGCTAGAGATGCTGTGCAAAGCCATGAAAGCGCAGTACGACATTGTGGCCATCACCAACGACATTTACACCAAAGAAGACCAGCGCATATTGACGGTGAGCGGCGCGCTAGATGCTGAGCGCATCATGGGCGTAGAAACCGGCGGCTGCCCCCACACCGCCATACGCGAAGACGCCAGCATCAATCTAGAAGCCATTGACCGCATGCTGGAACAGTTTCCTAATGCCGACATTGTGTTTGTAGAAAGCGGCGGCGACAACCTAGCCGCCACCTTCAGCCCCGAGCTAAGCGACTTGACCATCTATGTGATAGACGTCGCCGCTGGCGAAAAAATCCCCCGCAAAGGGGGCCCTGGCATTACTAAAAGCGACATGTTCGTTATCAACAAAACGGACCTCGCCCCCTATGTAGGCGCTAACCTGGACGTGATGGAAGCCGACACACAACGCATGCGCCAACACCCCAGCGGTGCCCGCCCCTATGTAATGACCAATTTAAAAACTTTGGTAGGTGTTGACCAAGTAGTAGCGTTTATCGAGACTAAAGGCATGCTACAAACAGCGCTAGCCTAGTTGCAATAACCACTGGCGCACTTGTGCGACCACCCAAGGCCCGTCGTCCAAAGGCAGGTCATGCCCTGCACTGGGGTGGATGTGTAGACTGCACTGCCACTGGGCTGCCAGCGCTTCAGAGCACACCACAGACACTAGCCTGTCCTGTTGGCCGCCCAAAACTAAAGTAGGTGTTAAAGGCTTAGCCCCCACAGCTTTAAAACGTGCCGCTGCCACTAGCTGCCTAAGCGCGTTGGCGCGTGACACTGGTCTGTCGCGCCGTATCGCAAGCCAGATTGGCAACACGCAAGCATCTGCTTGCTGGCTGGTAAGGCGCAGCACAGTAGATTCCCACTTTTGCGCACTCGCGCCCATCAAAATTAACCTAAGCAAAGTTGCATAGTTACTAGGCCTTAGCCTTTGGTAAAAGGAATTTAAAGGCCGCATACTGGTGTTGATCAGCACCTGAGCAAGCACGTCTTGGGGGTAACTGCGGCTCCAATCTACGGCTACCATCGCACCTAATGACATAGCCACAATACCGTATGGCGGTGCTACCTTACGCGCTAACAGCTGCGCGCGGCAGTGCTCCACCATATCGCGCACACTCAGCGGGCTAGATTGCTGGTGAAATTGCCCATTGCCTGGCAGGTCCAGGGGTATAACTTGGCTATCTGTTGCAATATGCGCAAACTGCGAGGTAAATTCACCCCAATGCCCGCTCTCACGAGTTAGCCCGCGCAACAAAATCCAAGTGCTTATTTTGGTATGCATGTTGCGTTAATACCAATCCTGCAGTGCCTGCGCGTGCTGCTGTGCACGCACCTCGGCACGGGGTAGCCACAGTGAATGTCCACACGCTGCGCGAGATAAAAAATCTAGCAGTAGTTGGTGTTGCCGCAGAACACGCTGCTGACGATGTTCAATCAGGGGGTTGAACATGCCGTGGCGCGAGAACAGCTGGCGCGGGTTTTTCTTAACCCAAAGCCAAGAGCCCATCTCTAGCGTAAGTGGCAAAAACACCCGCTTTGCCTGTGTTGCGGACTGCAAGTACAGATAATCCCACAAGTCCCCATGGGCAAGATATTGCAAGCTTTGTGGTTCGATGATGTAGCGATGGTGGCTGTTGGACTGCACAAAAATACTTCGCAGCGCATGCATCTCTGCCAAGTTGGCTATGGGGGCGCGCGTGTGTGCGTAGGGAAACCAAATACGATCACGGCTGCCAAAGCCTGAGTGGCAATCCACCGACACGCTAAAGTCTCGTGTCAACAACTCGGCTTGCACAACATCACACAAGGCTTGGCTTTCCAATTGCATAGGATGGCCTTGCGGGCCACGGTACCAAGGTATACCTGAACTGATGCGTTGCCCCCCCACTAAGAAAGGCACCTTCTCAACAGCGTCCACTGGCGCATTGCGCATGAGGTCTACGCCGTTGGGGTTCGCTCTGGTGCCCAAAGCCATACCACCAGGATTAACGATGGGCATAAAAACTAGGCGCACGGATTCAAGTTGTTTGTGCAGTGTGCTGTCCCACTGCAGCCGCATCACCAAGTTTTGCAAATACGCAATGACCACTTCAGCGCCAATACGCTCTAGGCCATGCACTCCACCAAAGTAGCCCACCGCTGGTACTGTAGGCGAAGAGTTGCCCAGCGTGACGACGTGGACTGGGTAACTGCCCCCTTGGGGTAAATTCACCTCGCACGCCACGCGTGATTGCAGCAAGTCTGCACCTAATTCAATGATGCGCTCCAAAGCGTCCAGTTCAGGTAATTTGGGTAGGGTCACTTTGATTTAGTTGCAGCGGGGCATAGTCTCTATTATCACTACCGAGCTTCTTTGTGCAGCGAAAAGTGCATGCTTATTAGGCTCTTTAAACCACAATTTTGCACTGACACATCGGTGTCATATTGCGCAAGTAATCTTTAGGTTTTGAAATGACTATCTAAACCCAACAGAGGGGAAATATGCTTCAAAAATCTGCTTTTTTTCGTGCTGTTGCCATTTCTGTCTGCATGATTTGGGGATTGCACGAGTTTTTTGCTTTGCAGCGCTCTCGCTTGCGCAGCAAACATCATTCTGTATAACGCTATGCCGATAAAGGGATATGCTAGTGGCTCTTTAAAAAAGAGAAGTCCACTATGCCATTTATTCCACTTATCGAGCATACACGCGGCCCGCTGGCCGAAATAGTTCACTCAGGTGCCATTGCAGTAGTCAACGCACGCGGCCAGCTGCAAGCCAGTGTGGGCGACGCGCATGCGATGAGTTTTACCCGGTCAACGATTAAGCCGTTTCAAGCTTTACCGTTTTTAATCGGTGGTGGCATCAAAACGTTTGGCTTTACCCTGCAGCAAATCGCTCTTCTGTGCGCTAGCCACAACGGTGAAGACATGCACATAGCGCAGGTAGACAGCATGCTGCAAAAAGTAGGCCAAAGCTACAAAGCCCTGCAGTGCGGCTGCCACGTGCCGCTGCGTTTTAGCTACGGTGGCCTTACGTCACCTGCCGACCTGCAGTTTGACGAGCGGCACAATAACTGCAGCGGCAAACACACCGGGTTTTTAGCATTTTGCGTGCAGCACGGTTTAAGCCTAGACAACCACTTAGCCCCCGACCACCCGCTGCAAGTGGCCATCCACCAGCAGGTGATGCGCGCCACGCGTGCCGACGCATCGCAACTGGTAGCAGGCACTGATGGCTGCTCAGCCCCCAACTACGCCATGCCTTTGTCTAAACTGGCCTACGCATTTGCACGCCTGGCCAGCGGCGCACACGACAGCGAGCTGGGCGAGCACTTTGCCGTGCTGTGCAGCGCCATGGGCCAGCACCCAGAGATGGTCTCAGGCACAGGCCGCAACGACCTGGCCTTTACCCATGCAGGCCGTGGCGACTGGATCACCAAAATAGGTGCCGACGGCGTGCAAGTGATAGCTAGCATCGAACGCCGCGAGGCCATCGCCATCAAAGTGATCAGCGGGCACATGCCCGCACTGTATGCGGTTGCGGTGGAGACGATGGAGCAGCTAGGCTGGCTAGATGAGCAGCAGCGCGAGCTGCTTGAACATTGGAGACATCAAACTTTATTGAATGCACGCGGCAAAGTAGTAGGGGAAGTTAAACCCTGCTTTACTTTAACCACCGCAGGGCCGTTTTAATAGCTAAAACTGCCTGTAGTCCAAGTATTTACTGCTCAAGCAGCTATTTTATTCATAGCAAATGAAGGCTATGCACTCACACCCTTGCTAGGGTTGATCAGGTACTTCGTCGCCGTGGCACGCTGCCCATACACCGCAATTTCACTCAGCGTTAGCGCTTCGGCCAAAGACACTTCTTTAGAGTAGTGGCTGGCGAAAGTAGTTTTTAACTCCGATGCCACGCGGGCTTTGAGCTGCAGCATTTTGCCTGTGCCGAGTTTTTGCAGGTACGAGAACACCAGCCAGCCACCCATGCCCCAAGCCATGCCGAAGCTGCGGCTGAAGGTGGTGGCGCTGGTGTCCAAGCCACCGTACAGGTACACCTGCTTGTGCGTGGTGCTGCCGTAGCGGCTGTATTCTTTGCTGGTGGTGTTGAGCGCGGCTTCCATGCAGGTAAGGATTTGTCCAGCCAGTTTGCCGCCGCCTGTAGCATCAAAAGCCAGCGTGGCTCCGGTGGCTACCAAGGCAGCGGTCAGATCCTCCATAAAAGTGGGCGATTCGGCGTTGCACACATGCTCTGCACCCAGTGATTTGAGCAGTGCCACTTGCTCAGGTTTGCGCACGATGTTGACCAACCCAATGCCGTCTTGATTGCAAATTTTGACCAACATTTGACCCAGGTTAGAAGCTGCTGCCGTATGCACCAATGCCTTGTGGCCTTCGTGGCGCAGCGTTTCAATAAAACCGAGCGCGGTCAGCGGGTTGACATAGCAAGACGCGCCCTGGGCAGCGCTGGTGCCTGCGGGCAGCACCAAGCATTGGTCAGCTTTGATAATGCGGTACTGCGAATACATGGCGCCACCCAGCACAGCCACTGTTTTGCCCAGCAAGGCTTGCGCCGCAGGAGACGCACCCGCAGCCACTACCAAGCCCGCCCCCTCGTTGCCCACAGGCATCGACTGGTCCATCCTGCCCGCCATGCTTTTCATTGCCGCTGGCGCAATCTGCATGGTCACTACCGGGCTGCCAGTGGTGCCAGTGGCCGCCGCCGTGGTCACATCGGCCGCGCCAAACAGCAGGCCGATATCAGATGGGTTGAGCGGCGATGCCTGCACTTGGATCAGCACCTCGTCAGCCGCCGGGCTAGGCACGGGGATATGGAGCAGCGACAGTTCCAGCTCGCCGCTGGGTTTAACGGTAGAACGTAGTTGCAATGCGGTAGTGGGGATAGAAATGGTCATGATGGTCTCCCAGAGTAGAGGTGCAATTGTGCATGGTTGCATTGGAACCTGCAGCAGGAAAATTAATGAGATCAGATGAGCATTAATCTGCAACTGACTGCAACACAGTTCACTATGAATTCAATAGCTGCTTGAGCAATAAATACTTGGACTACAGGCACTTATCTTCAATAAAAAGGCATATTTAAGCAATGCCTAGTGAAACCTGTTCCATAGCAAACATGGTAGTTTGCAGATAAAAAACAAAAAAAGCCGCAAAAGCAGTGGGCGTGCGGCTTTCTACTTTTTACTGGCGGAAGCTGTGTCCCCCATGAACCTATTATTTATGAGGGTATCAGCATAGTATTTAGTAAAACCCACCATCTAACCCGCCATAGAATAAATGCAGGTTGG
>JANOSN010000559.1:0-1498 GCA_031415895.1 Polaromonas sp.
ATTAAGGTGGTGAAGTCACCAATTAGAAATATGACGGTATGCCCCAGATCTTGTAACTGACGCATCTTGTTGAGTACCACGGTGTGGCCAATGTGGATGTCGGGCGCTGTAGGGTCAAGGCCCAGCTTGATTCGCAGCGGAATACCCGACGTTTCGCTCTTTTGCAGCTTTTTAACCCAATCTTCCTGTGGGATAAGCTCTTCTACGCCCCGTAAGGTAATGGCCAAAGCTTCGCGCACAGCGTCTGACATTGGTACTACAGGTGAGGATTTGGGTGTAACAGCTTGATTCATAAGGGTTTTTGCAGATACGACCCTGACAGACTTGGGTATACTGCGAAGCTCGCTCTAATAATGCAGAGCATCAGATTTTACGTGGGCGCGCGCACGGTCGCGTCTTTTTACAAATTAGTGTTGGAATATTCCGCTTTGTCTTTTAGCTCATTCGTTTTGAAAGCACAGTACAGCGCGCAGCTGGTAGCCACTGCATTGCGAAATCACCCCCGCCGTGTAATGGCTGGTGTAGCCGCAGTGTTGCTGGGCACGGGCGCTACCGCATTTGCCGTGGCTAATTTAGCGCCCGATGTGTCTGATGTGCCAGTGCGCCAAATACTTGAAGCGGTACAGCCATTTCAAGCTCCTTCTATTGACACCATTGCTGGGCTTAGCAATGCCCAGCCTTTGGTTTTGTACCGCACCGACACTACCCGCTCTAACGACACAGCAGAAACCCTGCTGCGCCGCCTCGGTGTGGTTGATGCTACAGCCGCCGCATTTATTAAAAATGATGTTGCCACCCGCACGGCACTGCTCAGCCGCCCTGGCCGATTAGTGACTGTGCATGCCGATGGCCGTAACCGTTTAGTTAAGCTGACCACACGTTGGTCGCAAGATGACGCACCTACTTTCACGCGTTTGACGGTAGAAAAATCTTTAGATGCTGCCGCTTTTAGCGTGCGCACAGAGACCGCGCCTTTGGTGGCCAGCTCGCGCTTGGCGGGCGGCGTGATTCGCTCGTCACTGTTTGCCGCGACGGATGATGCAAAAATTCCCGACGCCGTGGCTACGCAGATTGCTGAGCTGTTTGCAGGCGACATTGACTTTCACCGTGCCCTGCGCAAGGGCGACCGTTTTAATGTGGTGTATGAAACCTTGATGGCCGACAACGAGCCACTGCGCTCAGGCCGTGTGGTCAGCGCTGAGTTTGTTAACAACGGCAAAACTTACCAAGCGCTGTGGTTTCAAGAGCTGGGCAGCAAAGGCCAGTACTACACACTAGAAGGTAACAGCCTGCGCAAAGCGTTTTTGGCATCACCACTTGAATTTTCTCGAGTGACCAGCGGTTTTGGCGGTCGCATTCACCCCATTGCCCGCGAGTGGCGGCAACACAAAGGTGTGGATTACGCAGCGCCTACTGGCACACCAGTGCGCACTGTGGGCGATGGCGTGGTGGAGTTTGCAGGCACCCAGCGCGGCTATGGCAACGTGATTGAAGTCAA
>JANOSN010000560.1:0-4278 GCA_031415895.1 Polaromonas sp.
CGCGAAGGACGCGAAAAAGAAAATACCAAAATAAATACCAAATTGAGAAAAATTAAATTTCTAATTTCGATTTCTATTTCGATTTCTAATTTGGTTTGATTTGGTTTTGTTTTTTTGTATTCTTTCGCGTCCTTCGCGAAACCTTAGCGTACTTCGCGTCCAAAATCTCCTTCTCCTTCTCCCTCTCCCTCTCCCTCTCCCTACTCAAATCTCGCCATGGACACCAAAGAGCCTAAACCTCCAAAACCCGTAGAACTAGCCCTGCTAGCCAGCGTGTTTGTGGTAGCGGCGTGTGGGCTGCTCTATGAGCTGGCAGCGGGTGCTATTGCATCGTATTTGTTGGGTGACTCGATACTGCAGTTTTCCACCATCATTGGCACCTACTTATTTGCGATGGGTATTGGCTCATGGTTGTCGCGTTATTTTGAGCGGCAGCTGCCTGCGCATTTTTTGCGGATTGAACTGCTGGTGGGTTTGGTAGGTGGTTTGCTTCCGGCTATTTTGTTTATTGCTAACGCCTATGCGCCGCAAAGTTTTAGGCCATTGCTGTACAGCTTGGTTTTATTAGTGGGCACCTTGGTAGGCTTAGAGATTCCGCTGGTCATGCGCATTTTGAAGCGCAATGTGCAGCTGAAAGACTTGGTTTCTCAAGTGCTGACGTTTGATTATTTGGGTGCTTTGGCAGTTAGTGTGGCGTTTCCGTTGGTGTTGGTGCCGCAGCTGGGCCTTGTGCGCACGGGGCTGTTGTTTGGTTTGCTCAATGCTGCTGTGGCGCTGTGGGCGGTGTGGCTGTTTCGCCATGAACTGCGGGCTTTTAAAAGCCATTTAATGGCGGCGTTGGCCACTATTGGGTTGCTAGGTGCTGCGTTTGCAGGGGCAGACCACATCACCACTCTGGCCGAGGATAAGTTTTACCAAGACAAAATTGTGTTCAGTGAAAACTCACCCTACCAGCGCATTGTGGTAACGCACGGCAAGGCAGGGCACCGCTTGTATTTGAATGGCAATTTACAGTTTGCTCAGCGCGACGAATACCGCTACCACGAAGCCTTGGTACACCCTGCTATGGCCGCGCACGGTGCACCCAAGCGCGTTGCGGTGCTAGGCGGCGGCGACGGCATGGCCGTACGCGAGGTGCTCAAGTACTCCGGTGTTGAGACCGTTACTTTGGTAGAGCTTGACCCCAACATGACGCGGTTGTTTACCAATAATGCCAACTTGGCTGCGCTCAACAGCCAAGCCTTGGCATCGCCTAAAGTCAAAGTCATCAACACTGATGCGTTTAAATACCTAGAAACTACGCAAGACACTTTTGACGTGATCATTGTGGATTTTCCAGACCCGAGCAACTTTAGCATTGGCAAGCTCTACACCACCAGTTTTTATGCCTTGTTAGACCAGCGCTTGTCCGCCAGTGGTTATGCGGTGGTGCAAACCACATCGCCGTTGGTGGCGCGAAGAAGTTTTTGGACTGTGGCGCGCACGATTGAAGAGGTGGGCTTAACGGCTAAGCCCTACCACGCACATGTGCCCAGCTTTGGTGAATGGGGTTTTATCATCGCCAGCCGCAGGCCGTACCGCGCGCCCACCGCATTGCCTGAGGGCATGAAGTTTTTAAACCTGAAAACCCTGCCGCTGTTGTTTGATTTTCCTCAGGACATGGCGCGTGTAGACACCCAGCCCAACCGCTTGTCTAACCAAGTGTTGGTCACCACGTTTGAAGAAGAATGGGGCAAGGTGCAGCAGTGACTGCACTGTCGCCTTCTCGCCGCAGTGTGCTGGTCGCTGGTGTTTTGTCACCTCTGCTATCTGGCTGCAAACCAGCGCATGTGATTACTGGCGGTTTTACGGGCACCTCGCCCGAGCGTGGTCACCTGCTGCGCCAAGCGCACACTGCCGCGCAGCCCAGCATAACGCGCACGGTGCATACGCTGATAGCGGGTGGCGGCGTAGCGGGCTTGTCAGCCGCCCGCGCCCTGCGATTGCAGGGCATGGATGATTTTGCACTGCTTGAACTTGAAGACAGTGCGGGCGGCAATGCCCGCGCAGGCAGCATGGCGGGCATGGCGCATCCGATTGGGGCGCATTACTTGCCGGTGCCGGGCGATGCGGCGCCCGAGACGCAAGATTTTTTAGAAGAGCTAGGTGTGCGCCAACGCGTAGCAGGCCGTTGGCAGTATGACGAGCGCGTTTTATGCCACAGCCCGCAAGAGCGTTTGTACTTTAATGGCGCGTGGCAAGACGGCCTGCTGCCCACCGCTGGGGTAGCCGCCAGCACGTTAGCGCAATACGCCAAGTTTGCCCAGCTGATAGAGCAGTGGCGCAGTACCGGTGGGTTTCAAATTCCACGCATAAATACGGCTGAAGTCCAAGTGTTTAGTGCTCAGCTAACTATGACTTTTATAGCGTACCTTGATGCCCAAGGACTCAATGATGCGCACCTGCGTTGGTATTTGGACTATTGCTGCCGCGATGACTATGGCGCCGGCATTGACACGGTAAGCGCATGGGCAGGCATCCATTATTTTGCAGCGCGCCATGGCTTTTCAGCGCCGGGGCAGCAGACAGGGCCGCAAACATTGCAGAGCCCAAGCAGTCAGCAACCCGACAAAGAGCGCGATGGCGTGTTGACTTGGCCGCAGGGCAACGCGTATTTAACGCAAGCTTTGGCCAAGCCGCTGGGCGAGCGCCTGCACACGCAGCGATTGATCGTCAAAATTACCGAGGGCAGGGCGGGTGTGACAGTGGACGCGCTGAACTTGCAAACGCAGGCCTTTGAGCGCTGGCAAGCGCAGCGCTGCATCGTGGCGCTACCAGTGTTTATAGCAGCGCGGGTGGTGGACAATGCGCCAGATTTTGTGCGGCACGCTGCGCAGCACATCAGCTACTCTAGCTGGTTGGTGGCCAATGTGCAGATTAACGCCGCCTTGCAAGACACGGGCGGCGACAAAGGGGGCGCTGCGCCGTCGTGGGACAACGTGATCTACAACCCTACACGATCACACGATGCTGGTGGCCTAGGCTATGTCGACGCAATGCACCAAAGCACCCGCACAGCCCCCGGCCCCAGCGTGTTGACCTACTATCGCGCTTTGGGTACCAGTATCGAAGCCCGCAGCGCACTACTTACCAAGCCGTGGACACAGCACAAAGACGAAACATTGGCTGATTTAGCGGTTGCCCACCCCGACGTGTACCAGCGCGCTGTGCAAGTGAGCATTACCCGCTATGGGCATGCCATGGCGGTGCCTACACCTTCGTTTATCAATGAAATAGCATTGCAGTCCAAGCATTTACTGCTTAAGCAGCTATCAAAAAAAGAGCGTTACGGTATCTCTGAGCTAGCCACGGTAACGCCAGCCACGGCCCGGCTGCGCTTTGCCCACAGCGACTGGGCGGGCTATTCGGTGTTTGAAGAGGCGTTCAGAGCGGGCATGTTGGCTACGCTGCATGGCTAGCGCCAAACTGGTGGCATCCTAGTGGTATCTTGCTGATTATTGTGGTTTAACTTTACCCGGCAATTACCCGTTTGCACCACACCTGTCCGTTAGCCTGCCTACAATGGCTGATATGAAAAAAGTGACATGGATAACAGGTGCGGTCATATTGGCCTTGGCAGGTGGTGGCGCGTGGTGGTGGACCCAGCGCAGCAAAGCTGATGAGGTCAGCTATCGCACGGCCAAAATAGAGCGTGGCAATTTGCAAGCCACCGTGTCAGCCAGTGGCGCGGTGAACCCGGTTAAACAAGTGTCGGTAGGCACACAGGTGAGTGGGCAGATCAAAGATATTTTTGTTGATTTCAACTCTGAGGTGAAAGCTGGGCAATTGATAGCGCTGATTGACCCCGAAACGCTAGAGTACCGCGTGCGCCAAGCGCAGGCTGACCTGGATGCCTCACGCGCTGCTGTGCTAACCGCGCAGGCCAACATTGCCGCCAGCAACGCCGCTGTGTCGCGCGCTAAGGTAGACCAGATTGAGTCGCAACGTGACTTAGACCGCCAGCAGTCGCTGGCCGATAAACAGTTTGTCGCCCAAAGCGTGGCCGACAAAGCGCGTGCACTGGTCAGCTCTAGCAATGAATCCGTCAAAGCCGCGCAGGCACAGCTAGGTGTGACGCAAGCGCAGATTAAAAGTGCACAGGCCAATGTGCAGCAGCGTGAAGCAGCTTTGGCGCAGGCACGCATTGATTTGTCACGCACCAAAATCACCTCGCCTGTGGATGGCATTGTGATTAAACGAGCGATTGAAAAAGGCCAAACTGTGGCGTCTAGTTTGCAG
>JANOSN010000561.1:0-5166 GCA_031415895.1 Polaromonas sp.
ACTCAAAGCTAACCGCCTGGGCTTGCTAGCTACCTTGCATCAGGCTATGAACCGCGTGGCTGATTTGTCTAAGCTGGCAAGTTAAGCCGTTGCAATTCATAATTGAGTCATGCCTACGCAGCGACAAATTGAACAGTTCACCTTGGCTTTCCACCAAGTTGCGGTGAATCGTTTGCGTGCGCATCCTGAAAATTTAATCAAAGCCGTGGATGTATTGAATCGTTGGGAAGCCCAAGGAATTTCTGGTTCTGGACAAGTTTATCGTGACGCTTGGAGGCGTATGCTGGGCAGTGGCGTTGACGAAATAGAAAAAACTGTCTGTATTGATTCTGACAGTGCTGCCACTATTCGCAGCATGTCTCCATTGGGTTTTGTATTGTCTGAAGAAGAGCGCATGCAAATTCGTCGCAAGGCTATGGCGGTATGAAACTATCGCAACTACTCCATGTTTTGCGGGCGTCAGCAGAAATTTCTGGAGAAAAGTCGTTCGTCGTAGTTGGTAGCCAAGCATTACTTCTTGCAATTGAATCACCAGATCAAAGGCTCACTCTTTCAGATGAAATAGACTTATACCCAGCGCTAGCGCCAGACAAGGCCGACGCAATTGACGGCGCTATTGGTGCATTGTCGATGTTTCATGAAACGCACGGGTACCACGCCGATGGTGTGAGCCCTGAAACTGCTGTGATGCCAGCGGACTGGATAAGTCGTGCAACCCTGCATTACTTCGGTGATTTAACGGTTACTTGTCCCGAGATACATGATCTCTGTGTCTCCAAGTGCGTTGCTGGGCGTGACAAGGACGCTGACTTTGTGCGTATTCTTTTGCAGGACAAGCATGTTGTTTTAAAAGAACTGCTGCAGCGTATCGATATGCTAGATGCTACAAAATACCCCGTGCCACACATCACCCAATGGGCCCAGCGCCGCGCACAGGAGGCGGGCGCATGAAACTCATCATCCTAGACCGCGACGGCACGATCAACGAAGACCGTGATGACTTTATCAAGTCTGCCGATGAATGGGTGGCATTGCCCGGCGCGTTGGAAGCCATTGCGCGGCTTAACCATGCAGGCTGGCATGTGGTGGTGGCGTCTAACCAGTCGGGGCTGGGGCGGGGCTTGTTTGATGTGGCGGCGCTGAACGCTATGCACAGCAAAATGCACAAGCTCTTGGCCGCGCAGGGCGGCAAAATCGACGGCGTGTTTTATTGCCCGCACACTCCTAGTGAAAATTGCCAATGCCGCAAACCGTTGCCGGGTTTGTTTGAACAAATTTTAGACCGCTACGGTATCGACATCGCGGTGAACGCACAAATGGTGCATACCGTTGGCGACAGCTTACGTGACTTGCAAGCCGGAGCCAAGGTGGGTTGTGTGCCGCATTTGGTGTTGACAGGCAAGGGCGCTAAATACAATACCCAGCCTGCAGAATTTCCAGCTGGCACTCAGGTACATGCGGACTTGGCAGCGTTTGCCGATTCTATTTTGGCTTTGGCTGATTAGCATTATTCATATGGCCCAATTACTCGCTTTCATTCGTTCTTGTTTGCATATGCTGTGGATGATTGCCACGGTGATACCTTGGGCCACGGTGGTGATTATTTTGTCGATCTTTGTCAGCCCTACACGCATGTACTGGATGTGTGCCAACTGGCTTAAAACGGCCATGTGGGGCTTGACTAAAATTTGCGGTGTGCAATACAACGTGCAAGGCCTGGAGAACTTGCCACAAGGCGACAAAGAGGGCGCAGTGTTGCTGTGCAAACACCAGTCTACTTTAGAAACTTTTTTGTTGCCAGCCATCATGCCGCACCCGCTGGCCTATGTGTTTAAGCGCGAGTTGTTGTACGTGCCCTTCTTTGGTTGGTCAATGGCGCGCATGGACATGATCCATATTGACCGCAGCAAGCGTAACGAAGCCTTTGCCAAAGTGGTACAACAAGGCAAGCGTCTGATGGCTAACGGCACCTGGGTCATCATGTTTCCTGAGGGTACGCGCATTCCGCGTGGTCAAGCGGGCACCTATAAAAGTGGCGGTACACGCCTAGCCTGTGAGACAGGCCGCCCAGTGGTACCCATCGCAGTGAATGCAGCGCGCCTGTGGCCACGCAAAGGATTTATCAAAACACCCGGTGTGGTTGACGTAGTCATTGGCAAACCCATCAACAGCGTAGGCCGAGAACCAGATGAGCTGATGCTAGAAGTACAAACATGGATTGAAGCCACCATGCGCGAGATTGACCCCGAAGCGTATCGCTCTGCACCATGACCTTGCGCGGCTTTTTGCAACTAACGCTAGATTTGTTTACAGACAGCTCTGTAAGGCCAGTTTTACAAGAAAAACAGCCTGTAGTCGAAGTATTTACTGCTCAGCCAGCTATAGAAAATATAGCGTTACTTAAGCCTCAAGCTCAACCTGAAGCACACGTACCTGCAGAGCCCATAGCCTCAGTCATGCGGCCTGCCGCATTCACCCATGTGCGCGCCAATCGCGAAGCACGCTTGGCCGACAGCATTGTGGCTTTCGAGTTAAAGCGCGGTAAACGCAAAACCATTGGTTTTAGCGTAGGCGCAGATGGCCTCACCGTCAGCGCGCCGCGCTGGGTGCCGTTGTACGAGATTGACAAAGCCGTACAAGAAAAATCCAAATGGATTGTGGCCAAGCTGCAAGAGGCGCGCGAGCGCCAAGGCAAGCTAGAAAGCAACCGCATTGAATGGAAAGACGGCACGCTGATTGCGTTTATGGGCGAGCAAGTGATTGTGGTGATTGACCCACGCCATCTGTACACATCGTCGGGCACTCCTAGCAACTACAGCGCGCGCAGCAAGTCAGCCGACGGTCACGCCCAGCTGCATACGGACGAACAAGCGGCTAACGCATCGCTGCCCGGCGTGCCCCGCCTCACGCTGCACATCAGCCTACCGCAAGACGCAAGCCCTGAGCGTATACGCGATGCCGTACAAGCCTGGCTGATGCGCCAAGCCAAACGTATTTTTGAAGAACGGCTTAATCTGTATGCACCACAACTCAAAGTGCAGTGGACCAAGCTGAGCCTCAGCAGCGCAGGCACCCGCTGGGGCACCGCCAAGTCTGACGGCTCCATCCGTCTGAACTGGCGCTTAGTGCATTTCAAAATGAGTGTGATCGACTACGTGGTGGTGCACGAGCTATCCCACCTGCGCGTGATGGACCACAGCCCGCGCTTTTGGAGCACGGTGGAATCCATCATGCCCGACTATGCGCAGTTGCGCGGGCAGTTGAAGGACGATGTGTTGCCGCGTTGGGAATAGCGGCACTCCATTGCTTAAGTAAGTTAAATCGCAACCGCAGCAGTCACAATAATCTCTACTTTCCAATCTGGCTTGGCAGGTTTGGCGTTCAGTGTGGCGCGGCAGGGGCTGTGCTGGGGCGCTACCCATGCGTACCATGCTGAGTTCATGTCAGCATAGTCTGCAAGATCCGCCAGATAAATCGTGGCCATCAAAATATGTGATTTACTGCTGCCCGCCTGGGCCAATAGTTTGTCGATGATGGACAAAATCTCGGCAGTTTGATCGCGGGTGTTTTGTGTGGTGTTGTTAGCCACTTGCCCTGCTGTGTACACGGTGCTGTTGTGCACGCGCACCGCTATGCCGTCTGCCATCGTGTTGGCGGTGGGTGTTTCAATGAGCGCTTGTTGTCCCAAGACTGCGCCATGGACGGCGCATTGGCAGCCCAATGCTTCGCTCAATGGTTCGCAGTTATACTGCGGCGAATTTAAAAATTCAGGCGGGATCACCTGTGCGCTACGAGCGATACGGCCAATAACAGTCAGTGCTGCGGAAATGGGTCTTGCATGCATGCAGTGTCATCGTACTGATGCTGTGTTGTGCAGCATTACGGGCCACTTATCGCGGTTTCGCAGCAAAATGCTATAAATTTAATAGCTTTTTGAGTAATAAATACTAGGACTACAGCGCTATTTAGTTCCTAATTCTCCTCTTGCGAAGGACAATTCAAAGAGACTCAAGCTGCTGTCAGTAAGCGTTGCAGGTATTTACCGGTATGGCTAGCCGGGTTGGCTGCTACATCTTCAGGTGTGCCCACTGCCACTACTGTGCCACCGCCATCGCCACCCTCAGGCCCCATGTCAATTAGCCAGTCAGCAGTTTTAATCACATCAAGGTTATGTTCAATGATGACGATGGTGTTGCCTGCGTCGCGCAAGTGTTGCAGCACTTTTAGCAGCAGTTCGATATCAGCAAAGTGCAAACCGGTAGTGGGTTCATCCAATATGTACAGTGTGCGGCCTGTGTCGCGCTTGCTCAGCTCTAGTGCTAGCTTTACACGCTGTGCTTCGCCGCCCGATAGCGTGGTGGCGGCTTGGCCTAGTTTGATATAGCTCAAACCCACATCCAATAAGGTTTGCAGCTTGCGCGCAATGGTCGGCACTGCTTTAAAAAATTCGTGCGCAGCTTCTACTGTCAGGTCAAGAATTTGCCAAATGTTCTTGCCTTTGTAGATAATTTCTAAGGTCTCGCGGTTGTAGCGCGCGCCTTTACATACATCGCATGGTACGTACACGTCGGGCAAAAAGTGCATCTCTACTTTCACCATGCCATCGCCCTGGCAAGCTTCGCAGCGACCACCGGCCACGTTAAAGCTAAAGCGCCCTGGGCCATAGCCACGCTCGCGTGCCATAGGCACATCGGCTAACAATTCACGAATGGGGGTGAACAGACCGGTGTAAGTGGCAGGGTTACTGCGCGGCGTACGTCCGATGGGCGATTGGTCTACGTTAATGACTTTGTCAAAATGCTCAATGCCTTGAATCTCTTCATGTTCTGCAGGTTCGTCATGCGCACGGTACAACGACTTGGCTACTGCCGCATACAGCGTGTCATTAACCAAGGTAGATTTACCAGAGCCTGACACACCGGTCACGCAGGTCAGCAAGCCCACCGGAAACTCTGCGCTCACGTTGTGAAGATTGTTACCCGTAGCGTTAATGATGCGAATCGCCTGCATCTCGCCTTGGGTAGCAAGGTGGTGTGCATTGCGCTCTGCCCACGCCAATGCTTGGCGGCTGGGGGCGGCTTTGTGTTTGGACGCGGTAGATTTTTTGGCAGGCGCCGCAGCTTTAACTGTGGGCAGCCATTTGTGTCGCTTGCTAGGTACCGCAAT
>JANOSN010000562.1:0-2378 GCA_031415895.1 Polaromonas sp.
CACAAATTCGCAAATTTTTCAAGATCAACCTGTTTTAAAAATATTTGATGCCGTGCTTGAAGATAGCCCCATTAAAAAAGTAAAAAAAACCAAAATTAAAAATATGGTGGGAACGCACAATGACCTGCGTTACTGCGTGCAGCATCAAGAGTCTGACTATCGATTTATCTCGCGATTGCTGGAGAACGAAGGCATTTACTATTGGTTTGACTCGCATGAAGAAGCTGGCACCATGTGCTTGTCTGATGCCAGCGATTTGGCCCATGTCAAATTGCCTGTTGTTGACACATTAAAGTTCGCACCTAAAAGTATTAGCGACGCCCGCTTTAACGAAATTACCCAGTGGACTAGCACCCGTCAACTGGACACTGGCAAGTTTGCATCGCGTGACAGTGACTTTAAAGCCATCCGAAAAAAACTCACTGCCGACAAGGGTGAACCAGACACTCACGAGCTAGCAGATCTGGAGGCTTTTGAATTTGCAGGCGGCTACTTTAGCGGTGATGACACCGACGGCATTGCCAAGCTGCGCCTTAATGAACTGATAACGCGACGTGAGCGCCATTGGGCGCACACAAGCTGGCCAGACGTGGCCGTGGGAAAGAGCTTTACCTACAAGGACGATCCTGTCGAACAGAACGCAGGCGACTATCTAATTGCGACATGTACATTTGTTGTTAGTCATCCTGGCTATGAAGGCATCAACCTGAGCCAAGAGAAAACCTCTATTGGCACTATTTTGCAGCAGGCTATAACTGACGATGCAGTTAATAGCGATAACTATACGGGGTTGATGGACGCCATCGACAAGTCAGTTGCGCTTCGCACTGGTTTGCTGGGCAATAGAGCCTTCTTGGTCACGGCTTTACCGCTAGACATACCTTATCACGTACCTAGACTCACACCGCGTGTCACTATGCCCGGCCCACAAAGCGCCATAGTGGTGGGGCCTGAAGGCGAGGAGATTCACGCTGACGACTTTGGCCGTGTCAAAGTGCATTTTCATTGGGACAGGTACGACAAAAGTAACGAAAAATCTACCTGCTGGGTGCGTGTGTCGCAGCCCTGGGCAGGCAAGGGGTGGGGCGGTTACTTTATCCCCCGCATTGGTCAAGAAGTTATCGTCGATTTTTTAAATGGTGATCCTGACCGTCCCATCATCATAGGCCGCGTTTATAACGACGATCAGCCCAAACCGTTTGATTCCCATACGCAAAGCGGCTTTAGAACGCGGTCTACACCCAAGGGCAGTGCGGACAACTGCAACGAGTTTAGATTTGATGACAAAAAAGGTTCAGAGCAAGTCTATTTGCATGCCGAGAAAAACCAAGATATCAGCGTAGAAAACGATGAAACGCATACGGTAGGCCATGATCGCACTAAGACTATTGACCACGATGAGACCAATCATATCAAGCACGATCGCACTGAGACCGTAGACAATAACGAAAAAATCACCATTGGCGTTAACCGCACTGAGAAGGTAGGCAGCAACGAAACCATTGCTATCGGCATTGATCGCAAAGAAACCGTGGGCGCGAACGAAAATATTAAGATTGGCGCTAACCGTACTATCGATATTGGTGCCAACGAAACTGCCACCGTAGCATTGCAGCGCACACATACTGTGGGAATTAACGAAACTATATCCATTGGTGCTGCACAAGAGATTACTGTGGGTGCCATACAAGCGATCACGGTGGGTATTAACCAAGAAGTCAATGTTGGCGTTAACCAGTCCACCAGTGTAGGGGCCAACCAATCGACCGACGTGGGTGCTAATCGCTCTATCGAGGTAGGTAGCAACTTGTCTACCAAGGTTACTGCAGATGAGTCGCGGGATGTAGGCGGTGGTCGATCATCACAAGTTGGAAAAGACGATGCCATCAAAGTAGGTAAAAACTTTGTGCTCGATGCCGGCGATTCCATCTCTCTCAAAACTGGTAGCGCCAGCATCACCATGAAAAAAGACGGCACTATCATCATCAAAGGCAAAGACATCACGATAGACGGCTCCGGCAAGATCAATATCAAAGCCAGCAGCGACATCGTGATGAAGGGCTCTAAGATTTTGCAAAACTGATGCAATCATCTTCAAATAGAAAGTAACCCCATGAGCGCTAGAGACCTGATCGAAGACAAACTCACGCACATTGAGGCGCAGCCCGACGCGCGCCCTGATGATATGGCGCGCCTGCTGAAAGTGCGGCCTGCAAAGCGGCAAGCTACTGCACCATTACCTGCAGTCATTATTGGCGAGTTGCTGGCCATTGCAGACGATGGTAAGTCTCCGCTTGTCATCTACCCCGGCCAAAGCGGCACCGCTGCGCTACGCGCCCGCACCGTGCTAGACCTGCATGGCGCGCACATTGGCCAGT
>JANOSN010000563.1:0-7560 GCA_031415895.1 Polaromonas sp.
GGAATAATTGGGTGCAGGTGTGGACCCAGGCAAGTAAGACACCATCGCCCAATAGCGGCTGGCCCATGGCTGCCATGGCATGTGCGTTGAACTTGCGCTTGGGTAAGGTGGGCGTTTACGTGTTAAACGCAGCAGGCTGTACACCAGCAGCAAGCGACATGCCAAAAGCTGTAAAAATTGCAATAAAAACGGCCGTAGTCCAAGTATTTATTGCTCAAGCAGCTATTTATTTAATAGCAAAATGATGCAAGACTATCTCACGCATGGGGGGCCTGATGCATTGGGAAGTCCCGTATGGGATTTTTCTACCAATGCGAACGCATGTGGCCCCAGCCCTGATGCCATGGCAATGCTAGCAGCGGTTGACGCCAGGCTCTATCCCGACCCTAGCTACGCCAAGCTACGCCAGCAGCTAGCCCAATGGCACGGCGTGGCCGCTGGGCGTGTGCTGCTGGCAGGAAGTGCCAGTGAGTTTATTTTTCGTTTGACAGGCTGGGCGCAACGCCAAGGCGTAGTACAAGTTGTGTTGCCCGAGCATAGTTATGGTGACTACGCACGCGCAGCCTTTGCCTGCGGCATGGGCATAGGGTCTTACGGTGCCCAAGGTGGCGTACACGATAGCGATAACAAGCTGACTAATAAATCATTGATATGGTGCTGCGACCCGACCAGTCCGCTAGGGCAGAGAGACCGCACTTGGACCAGTGCCGAACCACAAGCCATTGTGGTGCTGGACATGGCCTACGCCCCGCTAAGTTTAGTAACTAACTTTTGCGCAGATGCGGCGGCTTTGGACAAAGTATGGCAACTGTGGACACCCAATAAGGCCCTGGGGTTAACGGGTGTGCGCGCAGCCTATGCCATTGCTCCTGTAGGCAGCGAACTAGAAACTGCGCAATTGAACGCGTTGTGCCCCTCATGGCCGGTGGGCAGCCACGGTGTAGCGATGTTGGCTGCATGGGTGTCGCCATCTGTGCAAAGCTGGCTTGCAGCCAGCCTGGTAACACTGCAAACATGGAAACTGCGACAAATAAAGCTGTGTGAGAGCTTAGGTTGGATTTGTTTGCCCAGCACGTCGAATTTTTTTGTGGTTCGACCACGCATACCTTTGGCACCTACAAAATTGCAAGCACTGCGTTTGCAAGGTGTCAAACTACGCGACTGCGCATCGTTTGGATTACCCGGTCATCTGCGCCTAAGCGTGCAATCACCGCTAGCGCAAGACGCTTTGGTACAAGCCTTAAGTAGATGAAAGTTGTGACATGACAGCAAAATGTGTGATGGTGCTAGGTACCACCAGCGGTGCTGGTAAAAGTTGGCTAAGCACTGCGCTGTGCCGCTGGTACGCCCAGCGCGGCTACAAGGTAGCCCCTTTCAAAGCGCAAAATATGAGCAACAACGCCAGAGTGGTTGCTGCAGCAAATAGTAACTATGGTGAGATCGGTAGCGCACAATATTTTCAGGCCTTAGCTGCTTGCGCGGTGCCAGATGTGCGCATGAACCCAGTGCTACTCAAACCCGAAGCTGATACCCATAGCCAATTGGTGCTGATGGGGCAAGTAAACGCTGAACTGACAGCGATGCCTTGGCGCAGCCGTAGTGAAAAAGTATGGCCCTACTTAGCACAAGCCTTAGATGAACTGCGCGGCGAAAACGATGTCGTGGTGATTGAAGGTGCAGGCTCACCGGCCGAGATCAATTTACACAGCAGTGATATTGTTAACATGCGCGTGGCGCGCTATGCCCAAGCGCGCTGCTTGTTAGTGACAGATATTGATCGCGGTGGCGCGTTTGCCCATCTGTATGGTACTTGGGCACTACTGCCCGAAGATGAGAAAAAATTGATCCACGGTTTTGTGCTCAATAAATTTCGTGGTGATGCCAGTTTGCTAGCGCCTGCACCGCAAATGCTGCAGGACATGACAGGTATTGCCACGGTGGCCACCTTGCCAATGTGGTGGCAACATGGATTACCAGAAGAGGACGGTGTATTTGATGATCGCTCACACAGCAATGGTGTAGTACACACCACGATCGCCGTCATTGCCTACCCGTGCATCAGCAATTTAGATGAATTTCAAGCACTTAAAAACGTACAAGGTGTGCGCTTGATTTGGGCGCGTACCCCAGCGGACGTAGCTGCTGCCGACTGGATTATTTTGCCTGGCAGCAAGCACACCACTAGTGACCTAGCCTGGCTGCGCGCACAAGCTTTAGACATAGCAGTGGTAGCGCATGCTGCGCAAGGCAAACGGGTGCTGGGTATTTGTGGTGGGCTGCAAATGTTGGGCGATGCTTTGGTGGACACGCATGGCGTGGAGGGTGCAACTGCAGGTACTGCGTATGGGCTGAAACTGCTGCCCTTGGTCACAGTGTTTGAATCTGCAAAAACTGTACGGCACGCACAGGTACGGTTTGCCGTACTGCCGGGTGCGTGGTGCGACCTGTCGGGTGCTGATTGCCAAGGCTATGAAATTCACCATGGTCAAACACAGGTGCGCGCGGATGTGACCACGATGACTTGCAGACCCGTTGCTGCACTAGCAGACCAATTGGGTTGGTGCAATGCGCAAGGCAATGTACTGGGTATATATGTACACGGGCTGTTTGAAAATGCCAGCGTATTGCAAGCGTTGTTTGGACACCGGGCGCAGCCACTGAATTGCGTTTTTGATGCTTTGGCAGACTATGTGGATCAGCATTTTCAAGCTGATGTGTTGAAAAATTTAGTTATCTAAAAAAATACGGAGGCCTAAGCCTCCGTATTAACCATGCAACTAACAGTTGCGTTCTTCAGTCTTCAAACTTAATGCGCAGTGCTTGCAGCGTAGAGCCTGTGCTGGCCAAGGCTGCTTTGACTTCAACCTTTACGCCGTTAGCCAAGTTGCTAGCGCTGCCGTCTTTGTAGACCACATTGCCCGCGTAGCTGACTTGCAAGCCGCGCAGGGTGAAGGTTTTGGACGCGGCGTTTAAGCCTGACAACGCGCCGTACAGTTCGATCTCGTTGTCGTTACCGTTATTATTGTCGTCCGGTGAGTTCTCGTTCTTTTCAACTTTCACTCTGCTGGCTACCAGCACGCCGTTGGTCATCACGCCTTTAACTTCTACGCGCGCACCCAGGGCCAAGCCTGCGCTGCCACGCGGGAACTGTGCGCCCGATGCGTCTACCTGCAGGTTACCAATGCTGAAAGCCGCAGTCGAGGTAAACGCAGTGATTACGCCTTCAAACTCTAGCCTGCCAATGTTACCCACCATGCGTTTGTTTTGCACAATACGGGTGGCGTTCCAAGTGCCCGTAGCAGCTGGGGTGGTGGCTAAGGTCACGCGCACCGTAGCGCCGTCTTGTATATTGGCGCGCAGGCGCTTGGCTTCTATGTTGGCGTATTGGATAGTTTCCGAACCAATTTTGAAGGTTTTAGACGCCGCGTTAGCGTTGCTGATGTTGCCCGTCAGCTTGTACTTATTGGCATTGTTTTCACGTTGAATGTGCGTAGCCAATAGCTTGTTGGTAGCGACGTTAAGCAGGCCGTGAATTTCCAGCACATTGCCCACACGGATGTCGGCATAGCCGCCCGGCAGGCTGTAGCTGTCAAACACGGTGCGGCTGTTGATCTCGACCAGTTGGCCCAAGATGGTGAGCGTTTGCGTGACTGCTGCAGTGGGGGTGGTGGTGGGCGTAGTAGACGTAGTGGGTGTGGTTGACGTAGTCGATGAAGTCGATGAAGTCGATGATGTGGTACTAACAGACACTGACGCGCTGAGCGTTTGCACTGGGCCTTTGAGTTCGCTGCCAAAGTTAATGGCAGTTGCGGTGCCTGTGGCGGTGCCGCTGGAACCACTGACGGTGACCACCATGCCTAGGCGCAAGTCGTCTTTGCTGCGGCCCGGGTTGTCGTCATCGTCGTCGTCGGTGACGCTGGATTTTGAGTCGTCGTAGCGCACACCGTTGACGATGATGGAGCCAAAACCAGTAATGGCGCCTTGGCTTACGCCGTCTGCGCTGGCAGTGTTAATACCTGTGGGGGCAACAGTGGTGTCGCTGGCACCGCCACCACCGCCGCACGCGGCAATGGTTAAGGCGGTGATGAGGCTGGCCACGATGGCATGGACGCGGCGGGAGGGGGCAAAGATTTTCATGACAGTTTTCCTTTACAAGTGGTGCTGGGCATGCTCTAAAAGAGCGGTGAGCGGTGAGCAGTGAGAAGTGGTAAGTTAAGCCAGGATGGGCGGGGAGAAAATCAATTCTTAAATTTGATGCGTTCGGCGTTAATGACAGAGCTGTTGACGATTGGCTGGCCTTTGACTTCGACCTGCACGCCGTTGACCAGCTGGGCCGCGTTGCCGTTGTCAAACTGCGCTGCGCTGTAGCTCACCGTGACACCTGAAACGCTGAAAGTTTTGGCAGTGCTGTTGACATTGGCTAGTGGGCCAGACAGCTCAATTTGGTTATCAGATGAGTTTTCAATCTTCACTTGTGCAGCCACCAACACGCCAGCTTGCAGCGCACCTTTGACTTCAACGCGTGCGCCCAGCACCACAGTGCCAGTGCCATTAGGAAAGCTGGCGCTGCGTGCGTCTACCAACTGCGTGCCTACGCGAAACTGGCTGGTAGATGTGAATTCGGTAATCAAACCCTCTAGCTCAAACTTGTCGACATCTGCATTGCCCGCCGCGTCGTTGCGCGCGCGGGTGATTTGCCATGGCGCACCCGTGCTAGGCACTTGCGGCGTAAGGCGCAGCTTGACCAGCTGGCCGTTAGCCAATCCACCAGGCAGGTCGGATGCAGCAGCATTGGCAAAGCTGATCACTTCATTGCCAATTTGAAAAGTTTTAGGGCCAGTCTGCAACTGCTGCACCAACCCGCTAATTTTGTACAACAAGGCCGCAGACTTGCGCTCTACCAAAGTGGCCTGCAAGGTGTTGTTGTTAGGGTTTAAAAAACCATGTACTTCTAATAGCTGGCCTGCTTGTACGCTGGCCGCGCCCTGTGCTAACGAGCTGTCAAACACCGTGCTGGCTGTGGTTAACACTTGCTGGCCTATGATGGTAAAACTGGTACCACCTGAACCCACCGCACTCACAGGGCCTAGCAATTCGCTGCCAAATGTAATGCTGGTGGCCGTAGCGCCGCCATTGCTGCTAACGTTAGCCTGCACGCGCACCACCATGCCCAGCTTTAAGTCACTGCGGTTGCGCGCACCATCTTCGTCGCCTATGCTGGCGCCGCTGTCGTCGTAGCGCACACCGTTCACAATGACCGAGCCAAAGCCCGTAATGCTGCCCACACTGGTGGCCTTGCTGGTAACAATGCCTGTGCCGCCAGAGCCTACACCGGCTACGCTGCCACCGCCGCAGCTGGTTAGTGCAATCGTTGCAATTATTGCGCCGATCCACAGCAGCACATCTATTTTGTCAAAAGTTGGTTTCATTAAATTTCTCCTTCAATTTTGTTTTGCATATCCTGCGACCAGGTGTACAAGCCCACGCGCAGGCGT
This sequence comes from Polaromonas sp., assembly GCA_031415895.1. Taxonomy (GTDB): domain Bacteria; phylum Pseudomonadota; class Gammaproteobacteria; order Burkholderiales; family Burkholderiaceae_C; genus JAAFIP01. The sequence goes on from JANOSN010000563.1 coordinate 5,496, forward strand.
TGGTCTGCACTGCGGCCCTCGCGCGCATCGTCGGCAATCAATGCTTCTAGCTGCGGCGTGAGGCTTTGCAGCAGGGCTTGCCACTGCTGCGCCATCACAGCGCGAAATGTTTTAAGTGACTGGGCTGACAACTCGTCAGCAAAAATCGCTTGCTCTAAATGCTGCTGGCCGTTGCCCAGCACGTTCGCGGTAGCTGCGCGCAGGTGGTCGCTTACGTTGTCGCCTAAAAACGCCGTCATGCGCGCCCAGTCGCCGCTGGGCACAAACGCATTGCGCTCTAGGTGCACGGTGTCGGTGGCGGTGTCTAAGCGGGCAATGCCCAAGCGGCACAGCTCATCTAGCAAGCTGCGCGGGTGCACGTCTTGCGTGACCGACTGGGCCAATTGCTCAAAGCTGGGAGCAGGGCCGGTGCGCGGCAACGCCAGCACCTGACCCGCTGCGTTGCGTAAATCAGGGCTGGTAGCCCAGCGGGTAAATACCTCGGTGGCGGATGAGGGCCGCGCTACGCTACTGTCTGGCTGCGTTTTTTTCGCCAGCAGGCGGGCTACCTCGCGGCGCGACAGGCCTGTGGTGGCACTGACGCGGCTAGTAAGCCGCGCATTCAAATCTTCGCGGCTGATGGATGGAGCGTTTAATTTTTGGTTGTCCGTTGCACCACCCTTGGCATCAAGCCCACGCATGGCTTTGCTGGTGCTAACCCGGCGCTTCAGCCGCGACAGCTGGCCAGGTTTAGCGCTACCTTGGTGCGCGCTCAAAGCCGACTGCACCATGGCAGCACGCAAATGTTCTTCAAGCGACTGAATAGTCACGCCCTTGGCCAGGCACAGGTCTGCCAGCGGCGCCAGCAGCGCATCTATGGCGCCCAGCAAGGCTTGCTGCTGCTCGCCCAGCATGTCTGCAGGGGCAATGTTGTCGTTATTGTTTGAACTGGTCATGGCTTAGTTTTTAATCTAGCGCCAGTATAAATGTGCAATGTGCACATTTAAAGCGGTATTTTGTAACTAAGCGCAGGCTTAGCTCAGACTTTGCCGTCGCGCACCGCCGCGTTTTGCAGGTTTGGCTAATTTTTGGAATAAAGACCCTATTAATTCACTTACTATATCGTTTTACCAATGAAAAGTGCTCGTAGTCCAAGCATTCATTACATATCTAGCTATTGATTTAATAGTAATTGCCTGACTAATACACACAGCTTATTCAGGATTGTGTGTAATTCATTGTTTCAAATATAAAACTACCTTCTAGTCCAAGCATTCATTGCTCAAGCAGCTATGAAATTAGTAGTGAAAAGCAATCGAAACTCATTCATAGTAATTATTCATTACAAATTGGGCCATTGACGGTGCATTTTTACGTAAGGTAGCATTCAGCAATATCCAAATAAACCATAACAGGTAGACATCAATTGTCATTATTCAGGCCCGAGGTACAAACCGCACAGTCCGCCCAATGGTTGGGCACGGTGCGCATTACCCGCCCCATCAGCTTTAGCGTGGTGACTTTGTCCGCGCTGGCAATTGCTGGCCTACTGGCGGCGTTTGCGGCTTGGGGCGAAGTTAACCGTAAAAGCAAAGTCAGCGGCCTGCTGGTGGCCCAAGGTGGTGCGCTCAACATCACTGCCCCAGTATCGGGCGTGGTGGCCCAGCTGAATATGGCCGAGGGGGCCACCGTGCAAGCCAGCGCCGTGCTGGCCATCATCAACACCGAAAGGCAAAGCAACCTGCTGGACGCATCTAGCGCAGCAGGCATCGGTAAACCCACCGTAGGCCAGCCCAGCGAGCAAGCCGCAGCCCAAATAGCCCTGCGCCAGCAAAGTCTGGGCACCGAGCGAGCCCTGCGCCAGCTGCAAACTACCCAGCGCGAGCAAGTGTTGACTGACCGTATTGCCACAATAGCCCTGCAAGCCCGCCAAGCCGAAGAAGAGCTCACCCTGCAGCGCAGCCGAGTAGCCCTGGCGCAAAAAACCGTAGAGCGCTACACCCAGCTAGCCCAAGACGGCTTTATGTCCGACATGCAGCTGCAAGCCAAGCAAGAAGAGCTGATCGACACCACCGCCCGCCTGCAA
>JANOSN010000564.1:0-6234 GCA_031415895.1 Polaromonas sp.
CATCATTTTGCTATTAAATAAATAGCTGCTTGAGCAATAAATACTTGGACTACGGCCGTGTTTATTGCAATTTTTAAAGCATTTGGCATGTCGCTTGCTGCTGGTGTACAGCCTGCTGCGTTTAACACGTAAACGCCCGCCTTACCCAAGCGCAAATTCAACGCGCAGGCCATGGCAGCCATGGGCCAGCCGCTATTGGGCGATGGTGTCTTACTTGCCTGGGTCCACACCTGCACCCAATTATTCCAGGCAGACTGGCTCACTATCAACATGACAAGTGCAGTTAAGCGCGCAGGCAACCAAGACAATGCATCGTCCGCACGCGCGGCCCATTTGCCAGCCCACTGCCAGTAACGCCCACCGCGGTCCGAAGGGTAGCCCCACATTGCGTCGGCTGTGTTGGCAAAGCGGTACAGCGCTGCACCGGGCAGGCCGAGCAGAACAAACCAAAACACTGGTGCTACAAACGAGTCATTCAAATTCTCAGCTAGACTTTCAATAGCTGCCTCGCGCACCTCATTGGCTGACAATTGCTGTGTGTCGCGGCTGACCAGCCAAGCCAATTTAAGACGCCCTTGGTCCAAGGATACGGCCAATGCAGCCTCTACTGCAAACACTTCGCTGCACAGCATTGCCAAAGCCAACATAGGCTTTAAAACCAAGCCCAGCAAAACCACGGCCAAGGCAGCGTGCAGGTCAGTAATCCAGTGCTGCACTATCAAAGCACTTGCGCAAACAAACGCTGCACCAATCATCCAATAAAAAGCACCTAACCAAAAATGCAGCACAGGTTGGGACACGCTAATGTTTTGAGGTACAAACTTGCTCGCAGCCCAGTTTAGATAGCGCCCCATCCACACCACAGGATGCCAGCGCGTAGCAGGCTCGCCTAGCCAATGGTCTACTGCCAAAGCCATCCACAGTGCAAAGCCCATAACCCACGGCAAAGTCTCTGGCATAAAGGCTTTCTAGTCTTCCATACCGCGCTGTGCTGCAATGCCTGCATTGAACGCGTGTTTGATCTTGGTCATTTCGGTCACCGTAAATGACTCACTAGCTTGTGTCACGTGCATAGCTAACTGCATACCGCCTACGGTGTGTACTGCAATACGCCGGTCAAACACAGCCTCTAGCGCCCTGTGTGTCAAAGCATCGGTGCACGCACCGTGGTGCTGCACCCTACCCTGCGCCACGATCAACATGCTGTCGGCTTGCAGTGCCAGCGACACCTCGTGCAACACACTCACCACCGTGGTGCCGCGCGCCACTAGTCTGCGCACGGTATGCAACCAGTCGGTTTGGTGCGGTGGGTCAAGGTTAAGCAACGGCTCATCCATCAACAGCACGTCAGCCTGAACGGCTAACACGCGAGCAAGCAGCACCCGCTGGCGTTCACCGCCCGATAGCGAACCAAGTGCTCTGGCGCGCCAGTCCCAAGCTTGCGTCATCTTTAGCGCCTGCTCTACCGCTGCATGGTCTGCTGCGCTGGGCGCAGCCAGCCAGCCTTGGTGCGGCAAGCGGCCCAGCATGGCTACGTCATACGCTGTTAAGTCATCAGCACCACCTTCGTTTTGGCCCAGCCAAGCCATCTGAAGCGACCGTGTGCGTGCAGGTAAATCAGCTAAATTATTTCCTAGCAGATGCACTTGCCCGGTGTAGGGCAGCAAACCTGCCAGCACTTTGAGCAATGTAGATTTACCGGCACCATTGGGACCGACAATGCTGGTCCACTGCGCGGCAGCAAACTGCGCGTTGATGTTATGCAGCACAGGGTGTTTTGCAAGACTGGCACTCACATTACTTGCCTGAACAGCTATTTTTTTCATAGTCATCAAGTATTTCTAGCAGCACCCAAGGCTTGCCCACGGTACATCAACCACAGCAAATAGCCGCCGCCCAGCACAGCAGTAAGCAAGCCTACCGGCAGTTCTTGCGGGGCAATTAACCAGCGCGCCAGCACATCAGCGGCGCACAGCAATACCGCACCCATCAGGGCAGACAACCATACAAGCGCTGCATAGCGCGCTTTGACTACGGCACGCACCAAGTGCGGAGCGGCTAAGCCCACAAAAGCTATCAGTCCCGTTTGCGCCACTGCCGTGCCAGTGGCCAAGGCTAATACCAACACCAAGGCAGCGCGCAGCTGGGGCAATTGCAGCCCCAAGCTTTGCGCTGTCGCCTCGCCCAAACTTAAACCATCTAATACCCGGCTAAGCATCATGGCCACTATCAAACACAGTGCCCACACCACCGCCATAATGCCGCAAGATGCCCACCCTACAAAGCCGGTGGAGCCCAACATAAATGCTTGCATGGCCTGCAAAATCTCGGGCGACCATAGCGTGATCAACGCGCTGACCGCGCCCAGCACTACGCCTACCACCACGCCCGCTAATAGCAGCCGCAGCGTGTGCCCCACGCCCTTGGCCAAGGCCAGCGTGAGCAGCACCGCCAGCACCGCACCTACAAACGCCGCGCCGGTAAGCCCCAGCCTGGCGGCTAAAGCTTGCGTCATGGGGCTGACGCCCATCAACGCCAACGCAGCCGCCACACCCACAGATGCGCCTGAAGCACTGCCCAGCAAATACGGGTCGGCCAATGGGTTGCGAAACAGCCCCTGTGCCACCGCACCGGCCAAGCCCAGCAATGCGCCCGCCAACCACGCGCCCAGCGTGCGCGGTAGCCGAATGTCCCACACAATTTGGTGCGATAGCGGGTCGTCCCAAGCGCGCTGTAAGCTACTAAAGCCAGTGCTACCCACGCTAGCCCCTGCCAACACCAGCAGCACACTGGCCACCAGCAGGCCCAGCGTTAGCCACAGGCCACGGCGGCTCATGCTGTGTACAAACGGTGCTGGGGCAGCGGCGGGTAAAGTGGTATTCACGGCTTCAAGTTAGTCAAGGCGCTTTGCGCTGTGCCACGTTTGTCAAACATTGGGCCATGATGCGCGCACCTTCGGCCATGCGCGGGCCAGGGCGTACCAATACATCGGATTCGTCTGGCTTAAAAATGCACACTCTTTTGTCTTTAATAGCGCCCATTGCGGCCCAGCCGGGGCGGTCGCTCATGCCCTGGTAATCGCGGTCGCCTACCATGATGACATCAGGGTTAGCACGCACCACAAACTCTGGGTTAATTTTAGGAAACGGGCCCAACTCGGGTCCAACGATATTTTTAACTTGCAAACGGGTTAAAGTCTCGCCCATAAAAGATGATGCGCCTGCCGCGTACGGCGCGCGGTTGACCTCAAAATACACTCTGGTATTTTTGGTGCTAGCGGGCAGCGTCTGTGCTGCAGCGTACATGCCCGCATCAATTAAGCGCCACAGCCTATCTGACCCCTGGGCTGGAGGTATTTCTAACAATCTGCCCACTACACTGAGCACGCGGCGCACGTCGGCATGAGTTTTGGGTTCTAACGCAAATACTTTAATACCCAGTGTTTGTAGCCGCTCGTGCAAACGCGACGACACTGCCATCAGCACGACGTCGGGCCGCAGCGCCACAATAGCCTCAATATTCGGGTCAAGGCCACCGCCCACTTCGGGTAGTTTTTTAACCGAAGCGGGATAGTTGGAATAGCGGTCTACCCCTACCAATCTCTGGCATTGGCCCAGCTCACACACGGTCTCGGTCAGCGATGGCAACAGGCTCACAATACGCTGCGGCGATTGGGCAAAAGTGACGGTGACTTGGCGGTCATCCACCAAGTCAAATGCCCAAGCTGACGATTGCGCAACAGCACACAGGCACAGTAGTGCACATTGCCATAGTTTTAACATTAAGTATCTTTCAAAAATAGCGGCAGTCCCGCTGCCATCAGCGTAACGCGCTGGCATACATGGGCCACATCTTGGTTAAGCCGCCCTAGCGCATCAACATAGGCGCGCACATCGCGCCCCATTGGAATTACGCCCAGTCCGATCTCGTTGGACACGATCACCACGGGGCCTGTAGCTGACTTAATTGCTATTAATAACAGAGCTGATTGAGCAGTATTATCAGCGCTTACAGGCCTATTTGACGTATTATTTTGTGCTAATGGTGCCTCGGGCGGTGTGTACGGAAAGAGTTGATTGGTCAACCATAGCGTCAAGCAGTCCACCACCAGCAAGGTTTGTGGCGTGCTGTGCTGAGCCAGCGCATCTGCCAGATTAAGCGGCTCTTCCACGGTGCGCATGGCGGGCACGCGCGTGGCTCTATCGGCGCGATGGCGAGCGATACGTTGTTGCATCTCGCCATCATGCGCTTGCGCTGTGGCTACTATCACCGCAGTGTGCGTGGGACTCGCTGCCAACCACTGCGCAGCCAGCTTTTCAGCGCGCTCTGACTTGCCGCTTTTTTGCCCCCCAATAATCAATTCACTGCGGGCGATGTGGTGTGCATCAACCATGCTGCGCGCTCCAGTCCATGATGATGCGGTGCAACTGCGCTACACCATCAGTCAACGCCGCAGGGCCGGGCTGCAAAATATCGGGAGATTTAATTTCAAACAGTTGCGCGTTTTTCACCGCGTTGACGTCTTGCCAGCCAGCGCGTGCAGCTACTTTTTCAGGTCTGAATTTTTTACCGCACCATGACCCAATGATGATGTCAGGGTTGCGTCGCACGATCTCTAGCGGGTCGGCGATGATGCGGTTTTTACCCAGTGCCTGAGTGGCTAACTCGGCAAAGCAGTCGTCACCGCCTGCAATACCCACCAGCTCTGACACCCAGCGGATACAGCTCATATTCGGCTCGTCCCACTCTTCAAAAAACACCTTGGGCCTGCGCGGCAGCTGGGCGGCTGCGGCTTCAATTGCAAGCAGCTGATCACGCATGCCCGCTATCAGCTCTTGCCCCAGCGCAGCGCAGCCCACCATGCTGGCCACTTGGTGCATCATGCTGAATATCTCAGCCACACTGCGTTGGTTAAAAACCGTGACTTGCACACCGTGCTTGATCAACTGGCTGGCAATGTCCGCCTGCAGGTCAGAGAACCCCAACACACAGTCAGGCTCTAGTGCCAAAATCTTGTCAATTTTGGCACTTAAAAAAGCACTGACGCGCGGCTTCTCGTCCCGTGCCCGCCGAGGTCGTACGGTGTAACCAGAGATGCCCACAATACGCGCTTCTTGGCCTAACAAATACAACCACTCGGTGGTCTCTTCTGTTAGGCACACGATGCGCTGCGGGCCGTGCGCAGCGGTGGGGTGAACATTGCGCCAGTCGTGCATTTTAAATAATCAACTCAGCTGTTAGTTAAAAACCAGGTTGCCAATTAATGCCGACAAAAACAGCCCTAGGCGCCTGGTTATAGCCATAGGCAGTTTGGTACTTGGCATTGCTTAGGTTTTCAACACGGCCAAATGCTTTGAACTCCTTGTTAATCTGGTAGCGTGCCGACACGTCAACCAAGGTGTAGCTGTCCAGCGTGTTGCTACCGTCTTGGCGTGCGCCGCTGTAGCTTAGTCCAGCACCCAGTGTCCACTGCCCAACAGGCTGACTTACTGACAAGGATGCCAGCGTCTTGGCGCGGCGGCGCAAGGTGTCGCCTGTGGCCTCATCTACCGGTTTTTGTGATGTCAAGCTGCCGCGCAATTCTGTTTTACCAATTTGGCCGTTGTAGCTAACTTCTAAGCCGCTGTTTTTGCTGCGGGCGATGTTTTGAAACTGCGAACTGGTGAAGTCGTAGACAAATTGATCTCGGCTACGCGTGTTAAATACCGTGGCGCGTAAAACATGATTGCCTTCGCTGTATTGCAGGCCTATTTCGCGTGAACGGGCTTTCTCGGGCTTTAGATCTGGATTGCCAAAAAACGGTGCATACAAATAGCCCAGTGGTGGAATATTAAATGCAGTGGAGGTACTGGCCATCAGCTTCCACGCAGGCGTGACCGCGTAGCCATAGCCAACGTAGCCAGTGTTTTGATTTTCTAAGCCCTGTGCCACATCGCGGCGTACGTTGACCTGCAGCGAATGGTTGCCCGCTTTACCCTGCACACCTGCAAACGCCGCATTCACACGCCGATTTTGCGCATACAAGCCGCCATAACCATCATCTACATTCACCCCCTGGCGCTGCTGCTCAAGGCCCAAGGTAGCCAGCCAGTCGGCACCCAAGGCTATGCTATTGGTCCAGTTGAACATGCGGTTTTTCGAGACGTACTCGTCTTGCACCGGGAAAGCCGTTTGGTAGTCGTTGGCATAACGGTCCTGGCTCTGGGATACTGATAGCTTGCTAAGCCAGTCGGC
>JANOSN010000565.1:0-1347 GCA_031415895.1 Polaromonas sp.
AAGGCTATCAAGCTCGACAAAGGTTCTTCTACGCCACACAGCGCGAAGGTGGGTAAGATCACCCGTGCTCAGTTGGAAGAAATCGCTAAAACCAAAATGAAAGACATGAACGCAGCTAGCGTTGATGCCGCAATTCGCACATTGGCTGGCTCTGCCCGCTCAATGGGTGTGACGGTGGAGGGCCTGTAATCATGGCAACTTTAACTAAAAAACAAAAAACCTTCGTCGGTAAAGTTGACAGTAATAAGCTGTACGCGATCGCCGATGCTTTGAAAATGGTGCAAGAGTGCGCTACAGCCAAGTTTGATGAGTCCATCGACGTGGCAGTGCAGTTAGGCATTGATGCGAAAAAATCTGACCAAGTGGTTCGTGGTGCAGTAGTACTGCCTAACGGTACTGGTAAGACTAAGCGTGTTGCCGTATTTGCACAAGGCGCTAAAGCTGAAGAAGCCAAAGCTGCTGGTGCTGACATCGTCGGTATGGACGATTTGGCTGCGATGGTTAAAGCTGGCAATATGCCCTTTGATATCGTAATTGCGGCCCCAGACGCTATGCGTGTGGTAGGTACGCTAGGCCAAATCCTCGGCCCTCGTGGTTTGATGCCTAACCCAAAGGTTGGTACCGTCACTCCTGATGTTGCAACTGCCGTAAAGAATGCTAAAGCAGGTCAAGTGCAATTTCGCGTTGACAAAGCCGGTATCGTGCACTCGACTATAGGCCGTCGTTCGTTTGACGCAGCCAAGTTGCAGGGCAACTTAGCTGCGCTAGTTGATGCTTTGAATAAAGCAAAACCATCGTCAAGCAAGGGTGTGTATTTGAAGAAAGTAGCTGTTTCGTCGACGATGGGTGTTGGTGTCCGTGTAGACACCCAAACCCTGTTGACGTGATAGTGAGATTCGATAGCTGCAGTAATGCAGCTATCGCGTGGTGGGCTGGTAATTCTAATGAACAGCAATGTAGCTAAAGAGTTATCAGGTCATCCAAGACCGTTGGTGCCAATGAGCTTCGGCTCTTAGGCTTAATAAACCAACCAACGCAGATGGCGGTCCCGCTGGAAAAGGTTAAACCCTAGAACAGTTGATCGCTGAAGATGGGCGCAAATGGGTAAGCAGCTTTTAAAACTGCTTCAAAATTTGCAAATTAAGGAGAAAAACTTTGAGTCTCAATCGCAGTGAGAAACAAGCCGTCATTGATGAAGTGACCGGCCTCGCAGCAAAAGCTCAAACGCTCGTGATGGCGGAATACCGCGGTATCACGGTCGCTGACATGACCAAGTTGCGTGTTGATGCTCGCAGCAAAGGCGTGACGCTTAGCGTGTTGAAAAACACCTTGGCCCGCCGCGCTGTA
>JANOSN010000566.1:0-2017 GCA_031415895.1 Polaromonas sp.
GGTGCTTGGCGGCGGGCACACCCGTGCACAGCGTGTGGGCGGCTTGCGTTTGGCCGCTGCCACTGATGTCGTCTAGCTCACCCTCTACAGTCAATACTGCGGTGGTTTTGATGTCTTGTGGGCGCACGCGCTCGGCTTGGCCCGCCACTGACTTAACGTCCCAAGTGCCTTCGACCAGCTTGAACTTTTGAAACACCACTTCGATGGTGTCTAAGTAATAGTCGGCGTCCATATCTAGCACGGCGTTGTATTCGTCGTAGAACACGCGGTGCGCCTCGGCGCTGGCGCCATCGCCTTTGACCAGATCTTTGAAAAAGTCAAAGTGGCTTTTGGCGTGGTTTTGCGGGTTCATGGCCACAAAGCCGCTGTGCTGCAAAAAGCCGGGGTACACGCGGCGGCCTGCGCCTGCAAAGCTGGCAGGCACTTTGTAGATGACGTTGTTTTCAAACCAGCTTAACGGTTTGTTGGTAGCCAGGTTGTTCACCGCTGTAGGCGACAGGCGGGCATCAATCGGGCCGCCCATCATGGTCATCGACAGGGGTGTGGTCTCACCGCGGCTGGCCATCAGGCTGATGGCGGCTAGCACGGGCACGGTAGGCTGGCACACGCTCACCACGTGGCAGTTGCCGTAAATGCCCTGTACATGGCGGATAAATTCTTGCACATAGTTAACGTAGTCGTCTAGGTGAAACTTGCCTTCTGACAAAGGCACGGTGCGGGCGTTTTTCCAGTCGGTGATGTAGACCTTATGGTCACCCAGCATGGTTTTGACGGTGTCGCGCAGCAGTGTGGCGTAGTGGCCCGACAGCGGGGCCACTATCAGCACGGCAGGCTGGCCCTTGAGCTGGCTCAGCGTGGCAACGTTGTCAGTAAAGCGCTTAAAACGGCGCAGCTCGCAAAAGGGCTTGTCAATTTCAACGCGCTCATGGATGGCTACTGGCGATCCGTCTACATCCACGGTTTTGATACCGAAGACTGGCTTTTCGTAGTCTTTACCTAAGCGGTATGCCAGGCCGTAGCCAGCAGACAGGCGCTGGGCGAATGGAATTTGACCAAATGGGTTGGACGAATTGCTAAATAATTTGGATGCAGCTTGTGCAAACTCAGTAAACGGCTCCATCAGAGCGCGCTGGGTTTCGTAGACTTGGTACAGCATGGCAATCCTTCAGGGTAATGGGAGCGCAGGAATATCTCGTAACAACTAAGTATTTTTGTTGCATTGCACCATTGTACGTAATGGCGGGTGTTTTGGGTGCTCACCAGCACGCTTGCCTAGGGTTTTGTGTCTATTTGTGGACTGTATGATGAAACAATGCAAGTTTTAACCCCACTATTGGCCTCACAACTGCGTGTCGCGTTGATTGCCCACGATGGCAAAAAAGCCGATATCGTCACACTGGCCACCGATTTCAGACCCTTTTTAGCCACCTGCAAACTGTGCGCTACGGGCACTACAGGGTTGCGCATTGCCCAGGCCACCGGGCTCAAACTAGAGCGGTTTTTATCGGGCCCGATGGGCGGTGACCTGCAAATTGGCGCGCGGCTGGCCAGCGGCAAGATCGACGCAGTGATCTTTTTACGCGACCCCATGACAGTACAACCTCACGAGCCCGACATTAACGCCCTAGTGCGCGCCTGCGACGTGCACAACGTGCCTTGCGCTACCAACGTGGCCTCGGCCCAGCTGCTGCTGCAGTCGCTGATGGTGGTGGTAAATAGTTAAAGTGCTATGCGCTTGTGCTTTCTAGCACGGCTTGTATAAATGGCACACTGTATTGCCAGTGGCGCCATTCTCGGCTATGGTCTAGTGTCCGTTAACTTTTAACTTACTAGGATTCAACATGACCGTAGCTAAAATTCTTGAAATCACTTCTAGCAGCAAAAAAAGCTTTGAAGACGCCATTGCCCAAGGCATTGCCCGCGCCAGCGAGACCATTTCTGACATCCAAGGCGCTTGGGTGCAAGACCAAAAGGTAGTGGTCAGCAAGGGCAAAGTGACCGAGTACCGCGTGAGTTT
>JANOSN010000567.1:0-4905 GCA_031415895.1 Polaromonas sp.
AGTTTTACGGGCGCGCTCAACCGGGTCGCTCTCGCGGTCAGGGTGTAGCGCGCTGGCAAGTTTCCGGTAGATGGTGCGCAGTGCACTGTGGGCATCTAACTGTTCTTGTTCAGCCTGTTTTTGTTTAGAGGATTTCTTGCGTTTAGCCTGGCGCGCCTCGTGCGCTTTCATTGCGGCCTCGTCCTCGTTGCGCATTTTTCGCATTAAGGCTTCCAGCATATCGTCGGTGGACAGCAGCCCATCTGCATCCATCTCTACGCCCATGGCCTGGGCCATCGCGCGGTTGAGATCGGAAGCTTCTTCTTTGTCCAGACCATCTTCTAGACCGTCATCATCCACCATGGTAAAACGCTGAGCAACCGATTGCAGCTCTGGGCTGGGGTCGCCTGCCATCATCAGCCCTTCCAGCAGCACCGCAATGATGTCGTCAATGTCATTGCACACGCGTTTAGACAAACCTCTGGGCACGCGGATACGCTCGTCTAAATACAGCACCATTTTTTCTTGTTGCGCAAAGACCTGCGCACGCAGCGGGGCCAATTTGTTGCCAACCTCGATTGCATGAGCATCAACCATGGCTTTGAGGTTATGCAGATCGTCTGTTTGTTTTTCTATTTTTTCTAGCAATTGGTTAAACAAACGCTGCTCTGGCCCCAACCGTTGCTGTGCAATAGTGAGCGCGGTGGCGTCTGATACAGGCTGTGGTGTGGCGTTATCAAAGAGGTTTTTCTGCTTTGGCATTTACGTAGTTTACCCAATCAAACATTGCTTTAAAGCCACAATCAAAAGCTGGTTTTCAGCCGGAGTGCCCACTGATATGCGCAAGGTATTGACCAGCAGTGGGTGCATGCTGCTCACGTTTTTAACCAATATGCCGCGCTGCTTGAGGCTCTCAAATGCTTTGGTGGCATCAGCCACGCGCACGAGAAACATATTGGCATCGCTTTTGACGGGTTGCGCGCCAGGTATCTTTGCAATTGCTGCTAAAAGCATAGCACGCTGGGCAATAATATCTTGGGCTTGGCGAGAAAATTCTGTTTTATTTTCTAGTGCAAACAATGCGCATTCGCAATTGAGCACGCTGATGTTGTAGGGTGGGCGCAGCTTGTCCACTTCGTTAATGATTGCTGCCGGGCCAGTCATATAGCCCAGCCGCACACCAGCTAAGCCAAACTTGCTGAGGGTGCGCATTAGCAGCACATTGGCATTTGCCTCAGGCGCAGCGTGGATGTGGGTGATCCAGCTTTTGCTGCTAAATGGCTGGTAGGCTTCGTCCATCACCACCATGCCGCCATACTGGGCGCAGGCGCCGATGATGTTTTTAATCGCGCCTTCGTCCCACAAATTGGCAGTGGGGTTGTTAGGGTAGGCAATGTAGGTGATAGCGGGCTTTTCTTTTTCAATCGCCGCCAGCATGGCAGGCTCGTCCAATTCAAAATCTGCCGTCAATGGCACGCCAATAAACTGCAAGCTCTGCAACTGCGCGCTCATGGCGTACATCACAAAGCCTGGCAGGGGAGCGAGGATTTTGGCATTGGATAACTGATTTGAACCCGCCTGCGCGGGCGTGGCGCACGCCATCGCCAGCAGCGAGATCAGCTCATCCGACCCGTTGCCCAGCATCAGGGCGTAGCCTGCTGGCACCTGTGCGTAGCTGCGCAACTGGGTTTTTAAATCTTCAATGCGCGCACCTGGGTAGCGGTTAATGGCCAGCTTGCCCAGCCGCTCGCCCAGCTTAGCCTGCAGAGCAGGCCGCAAGGCATATGGATTTTCCATAGCGTCTAGCTTCACCATGCCCGCTGAATCTTGGATAGCGTAGGCGTGCATAGACTGCACGTCACGGCGGATGTGGGAGAGGATTTTGGACTGTGTTGTGGATATCATGTGAGATCGTTCAGTAGTTCTATCGAGGACACAAAGGGGTTAATCACCTGCACCGCGCCGTAGCGTTGGTCGTGTGCCATGTCTTCGCTCAGCACATAGCGGCAGCCCAAGTGCTGCGCTGCGGCAATCATCAGACTGTCCCCGTAATGCAGGCCATAGCGGCTCTCTACCGCCCAGGCAGACTCCACCGTTGCATGGTCAATTTGCCAAGGCTGCCATAGCTCATAACGTCGCACTTCGGCTCGTGCGTCGCCAGCAGGCATAGGTGGTTTGATCTTGCGCGTCACGTTGACATAAAACTCATTGAGCACCTGCGTGCTGACACGGCCTGTACCCCGCGCCCACAAAACACCCAGCCATTGCAAAGCCTTCTCGCGTTTGACTGGGTCAGCCCCATCTTCGCTGTAAATCAGGATATTGGTATCCACAAACACGCGGTTCATAGGCTGCGATCGTAGAGGTCCGCGCGCTTAGCATAGGCACTGCCGTCAGAGCGCCAAGTACGGTCTTTGTTAGCCCAGTCATGGGCTGCGCGCTGGTACGCGTCGGTCAAGCGCATCTTGTCCGCCAGCATTTCGCCCACTAACCTAGAAACGCTGGTATTGCGCTTGGCAGCTTCAATGCGCGCCCACTCTAATGCCGAGTCTTCTACGGTAATAGTTACGTTTTTCATGAACCAGATAATAACACGAACTTCGTGCGGCGCGAATTTCGTGTGAAATACTCTAGTTTTGAATCGTAGTTAAAACACCTTCAGTGAAGTAAAGGTAATTACCTTCGTATACCCACTGCTCTCTCCTGGTAGTAGATGTAGTAGTCGTATTAACTTTTTTTGGTTTACCCCAAGAGCTTAAAAGAACATCGTTTTGAGTCATTCCAATACTGACTCCTTGCTTTTTCTTTTGTGCAAGTTCAATTTTGCGTTGTTTTTCTGAAGCTTCAACGCGCTTTTTTTGCAAAGCGATCATTGCATCTCTTTTTAGATTTTTAATCCTTACGCTATCAGTTAAGCCTTCGCATTTGTGAAGCAGATCAAATGCTGCATCAGGGTCTGCAGTTTTTAACTTTGTAGCCTGTGCAATAAGATTCTCTTCGCCGTCTTGGCATAAACGTTTCTGCTCAGCTAACTTGCTTGCCACTACAAGGGTATTTTGTGCGGCAAGTGCTTTGCTAATTTGCTCAGTTCTTACGTCAACTGCACTCTTATGAGCTGCATCACAACCACTCAAAGCAATTATTGAGATAAGACTTATGCATAGAAATATATTGCAAAATTTCATAATCATTAAAGTCGACCCTATTTCAACCGCATCTCAGCCGCCCGCGCATGGGCCTGTAACCCTTCACCGTATGCCAGCTCGGCAGCAATCTTGCCCAGCACTTGCGCGCCCTGCTCGCTCACTTCTATCAAGCTGGAGCGTTTTTGAAAATCGTACACGCCTAGCGGGCTGCTAAAGCGGGCGGTGCCGCTGGTGGGCAGCACATGGTTGGGGCCTGCGCAGTAGTCGCCTAGGCTCTCGCTGGTGTACGCGCCCATGAAGATAGCGCCAGCGTGTTTGAGCAGCGGCTCCCACTGGCCGGGCTCTTGGCTGCTGATTTCTAAGTGCTCGGGCGCTATGCGATTGCTGATATCGCAGGCCTCTAGCATGCTGCGGGTATGGATGAGTGCGCCACGGTCGTTTAAGCTTTTGGCGATGATGGCTTTGCGGGGCATGTCGGGCAATAGCTTGGTGATGCTGGTCTGCACGGCATTGATGTAAGCCATATCTGGGCACAGCAAAATGCTTTGCGCTAGCTCGTCGTGCTCAGCTTGGCTGAACAAGTCCATCGCTACCCAGTCGGGCGGTGTGCTGCCGTCGGCCAATACCAAGATTTCGCTTGGCCCGGCAATCATGTCGATACCTACGGTGCCAAATACGCGGCGCTTGGCAGCGGCCACATAGGCGTTGCCGGGGCCGGTGATTTTGTCGACTTTAGGAATAGTGGCGGTACCATAGGCCAGCGCAGCTACGGCCTGTGCGCCACCGATGGTGAAGGCACGGGTCACGCCTGCTACATAGGCAGCGGCTAAGACCAAAGCATTTTTTTCGCCACGCGGTGTGGGCACCACCATAATGATCTCGCCCACACCCGCTACGTGCGCGGGGATGGCGTTCATCAACACACTAGATGGGTACGCAGCTTTACCACCCGGCACGTAAATGCCTGCGCGGTCGATAGGGGTGACTTTTTGGCCTAACAAGGTACCGTCTGCATCTCGGTAACTCCAGCTTTCGCCGCAAGCTTTCTTTTGTGCTTCGTGGTAGCTGCGCACGCGCTGTGCGGCGGCTTGCAGTGCATCGCGTTGAGCTGTGGAAATGCTTTCAAATGCAGCCTTTAGCTCAGCCTGCGTTAGCTCGAGTGCTTGCATATTGTCTGCGGGCATGTCCCAACGCGTGGTGTAGTCCAACACAGCCGCATCACCACGCTTTTGCACATCGGCCAAGATATCTGCCACGCGCTGCTCGATAGCATGATCCTGCGCCGCCGACCAATGCAGTTTGGCTTTGAATTGCGATTCAAAGTCGGCACTGGCCGTAGAAAGAATTACTGGTGCAGCGACTAAAGTCATAGCAATCTCAATTTAAGGTTTTACCGCGCGTGAAAAAGCGTCGATCATCGGGCGAATGCGCGCTTGTTTAAGCTTGAGCGAGGCTTGGTTGACTACCAAGCGCGAGCTGATCTCCATGATTTTTTCAACTTCAATCAAGTGGTTGGCTTTTAGCGTATTGCCAGTCGACACCAGATCGACAATGGCATCTGCCAAGCCCATAAGGGGTGCTAGCTCCATGCTGCCGTACAGCTTGATCAAATCAACGTGCACGCCTTTGCTGGCAAAAAACTCGCGTGCAATCGCCACATATTTGGTGGCCACACGTAAACGCGCACCTTGCTTAACAGCGGCGGCATAGTCAAAATCCGCGCGCACAGCCACACTGATACGGCTTTTGGAAATCTGCAAATCCAGCGGCTGGTACAGGC
>JANOSN010000568.1:0-1399 GCA_031415895.1 Polaromonas sp.
CCCCGACCGAGCGGCACACATGGATCGAAGCGCCCTTTAACGACAACCGCGCCGTGTGGCAGCACCTGATGGCCGACGATGTGTGGCGTATCGACTACCAAATGGCCCCCGATGCTGACCCCGAATACGTCAGCCGTGAAGACGTGGTGCGCGAGCGCTTGGCCAAGCAGTTTGGCGCACACACTAAAGTCGATATCGTCTGGGTGGGCCCATATGCTTACCGCAGCGAATGCGTAGATGTAATGAGCGTGCCATTGGCCAGCGCACCCCAATCAAGCCAAGTGTTCTTCATCGGCGACAGCGCCAAAGTGGTCAGCCCGTTTGGCGCACGCGGCGGCAACACGGGCATAGCCGACGCAGACAACCTAGCCTGGAAGCTGGCCGCCGTAGTGCAAGGCCGCGCCACTCCCCAGCTGCTGGCCAGCTACCACGCCGAGCGGCACGAGGCCGCCACCACCAACGTACAAGTCACCAACCGCACAGCCCGCTTTTTGCGCCCCGCTGATGGTGTGGAGCGCCTGCTGCGCCAAGCCACGATTGACTTGGCCAAGCTGCACCCATTTGCCCGCAGCTTGGTCAACACCGGTCGCATGGCGGTGGCTAACCCCTACAGCGCGTCGCCGCTGGCAGATGCCGCACTGGGCCACAGCTTTTCAGTACAAAACGTGGCTTTTCAATGGGCCGATGGCAGCGCCGCTTGTTTAAACGACCTGTTGCGCTGGACTGGCAGCCACGCGCTGCTGCTGGTGTGGGGCAATGCAAATGGTGACGTGAGCACCCGCACGCTACAGCGCATACGCCAGCTGTGCGCCACCGGCCCTGCAGGGTCGATAGTGCGGGCTGTACTGGTGCATGGTGCACAGCCCAAGGACAAGCCTGCGCTAGCCGTGCGCGAGACCGTGCTAGACCCCGGCCAGCAGCTGCGCCAAGCCTGCGCAATGCAGCCGCCCAAGGCCACCGCTGGTGCAGCAGCCAATTTCAACACCTGCCAGTGGGCCCTGCTACGGCCCGACAGCTATTTGTCTGCACGCGGCCACCAGATCGACACCAGCTTGGTACAAGCCCTCGCACGCTACGCTGGCGTGCACCCTAGCGCACACAGCCGCCCCCGCGCAGGTGCAGCATGAGCACCCACCCCAGCCACAGCGCCGTGCTGACCAACCAGCTTGCTGACCCTGACGGTTTTTATGAAACCCTGCTAGACGCCCACATGGGCCTGACAACGCAGCAGTCCGCCCTGCTGCACGCCAAGCTGGTACTACTGCTGGCCAACCAAATCGGCAATCCTGCCGTGTTAGCCCAGTGCATTGCGTTAGCGCGGCAAAACCTGCCCGCTGGTTTAGATTAAGCCGCCGAACAGAGCATGGGTATTTAGCTTGCTGCGATTTTTTGCACTAGT
>JANOSN010000569.1:0-2610 GCA_031415895.1 Polaromonas sp.
CGCTGCGTAGGCATGACTCAATTATGAATTGCAACGGCTTAACTTGCCAGCTTAGACAAATCAGCCACGCGGTTCATAGCCTGATGCAAGGTAGCTAGCAAGCCCAGGCGGTTAGCTTTGAGTGCCGGGTCTTCGGCGTTGACCATGACTTTGTCGAAGAAGGCATCGACTGGCTCTTTAAGCGCGGCCAAGACTTGCAGGTTGCCAGTGTAGTCGCCGCTAGCCCAGGCCGCATCGGCTTTGACGGCTATGGCGTTTATGGCAGTGTGCAACGCTTTTTCTTCATCCACTTGTAGTAGGGCTGGGTTGACTTCGGCCTCGACAGTAGTTTCAGATTTTTTCAGGATGTTGCCTACGCGCTTATTTGCAGCCGCTAGGGCAGGCGCCTCGGGCAGCTGCGCAAAAGCGCGCACTGCTGCCAGTCGCTGCGCCACTTCGTCCAAGCGTCCAGGCTTGAGAGATAACACCGCATCAACTTCTTGCGCGCTGTAGCCTTGCTCGCGTAATGATCCTGCAAAACGGTCATAAATAAACTCACCCAACAGCGCTTGTGTATGGGTGATCAAACTTCCAAACGCAGGCTGTGCATTAGCAATCAATTCACTCAAAGCCAAAGGCAGTTTGCACTCCACTAGCATACGAATAATACCCAATGCATGACGACGTAAAGCAAACGGGTCTTTGTCCCCAGTTGGCAAGTTACCAATGCCAAACATGCCCACCAGCGTTTCCAGCTTGTCCGCCAATGCCACCACAACACCAGCTTGATTGCGCGGCAACTCATCACCCGCAAAGCGTGGTTTGTAATGGTCTTCAATCGCATTGGCTACATCATCAGTCAGCCCATCGTGGCGCGCATAATAGCCGCCCATGATGCCTTGTAGCTCAGGAAACTCGCCCACCATGTCGGTGAGCAAATCGGTTTTGGCTAAACGCGCTGCAGTGACAGCTTGCTTGGCCAGCAGGTCGCCGCCCAGTTGCTGGCCAATGGCTTTGGCAATCGCGCACATGCGCTCCATGCGTTCGCCTTGCGTGCCCAGCTTATTGTGGTAGACCACTTTGCTCAAGCCTTCAACGCGCGACTCCAGTGTCTTTTTACGATCTTGGTCAAAGAAGAATTTGGCATCGGCCAAGCGTGGGCGCACCACGCGCTCGTTGCCGCCGATGACAGCGCTGGCGTCAAGCGGGCTGATGTTGCTGACGACTAAAAATTGATTCGTCAACTTGCCAGCGGCATCCAAAAGCGGAAAATATTTTTGATTCGCCTTCATGGTCAAAATCAAACATTCTTGCGGCACCGCAAGATATTCAGTTTCAAACTCGCAAATCAAAACATTAGGCCGCTCGACCAACGAAGTCACTTCGTCGAGCAGCGCTTCATCTTCGATCGCACGTGCGCCGTTGCCCACTTTGGCAGCAGCGGCCGCTAGCTGTTTCGCAATGTCGGCTTTACACTGTGCAAAGCTGGCAATCACCGCACCCTGCTCGCGCAACGTGGCGGCGTAGCTGTCAGCATGTTGGATGACCACGGGCGATACCGCTGCTTCAAAACGGTGGCCTTGCGTAGTGTTGCCCGCCTTTAAACCCAGCGCTTCAATAGCCACTACATCGCTGCCATGCAGCGCCACCAAGCCGTGCGCAGGCCGCACAAAGCTCACACTCGTCCAGCCCGGCATAGCGCTGCCCGCACCCAGCTGGTAAGACATAACTTTAGGAATCGGTAGCTTGGCAATCGCAGTGGCCAGCGCAGCATTCAAAGCGACCACCAACGTAGCGCCTTGCTGGGTAGACTCATAAAACAGCGCCTCGGCTTTGCCGTCCATCACGCGCTTCAAATTCGCTACGGCAGACGCATCAGCCCCCAGCGCTTGCAGCTTTTTAAGCAGTGCTGGTGATGCGTTGCCCGCAGCGTCTAAACCCACCGCCACAGGCATGAGCTTTTGCGTCACAGCTTTGTCAGCGCCTTGCGCAGCCACACGCGTGATGTGTGCGGCCAAGCGGCGCGGTGATGCGAACGCTGTCAGCACAGAGTCGTCAGCACACAGGCCCTGCGCCTTAAGTTGCTCATGCAGCACACTTGCAAAAGCATCGCCTAGCTTCTTTAAAGCCTTAGGCGGCAGCTCTTCAACAAACAATTCAACGAGTAGATTTTTAGTTGTCATAACGAGTTTCAAGCGGCTTTCTTAGGCATCTGCTCAACCCACTCACGTGGGGCCATAGGAAAGCCCAAGCGCTCACGGCTGTCGTAGTAGCTTTGCGCCACGCTGCGCGAGATGTTGCGGATGCGGCCTATGTAGGCGGCGCGCTCGGTTACGCTGATGGCGCCGCGTGCGTCTAGCAAATTAAAGCTGTGCGCGGCTTTTAAAACTTGCTCATATGCTGGCAAGGCTAGCTGCTGCTCCATCAAATACTTGGCTTGCTTCTCGTGTGCAGCAAAGGCAGTGAATAAAAAGTCAGCATCGCTGTGCTCAAAGTTATACGTTGACTGCTCGACCTCGTTTTGTTTGTACACATCACCATAAGTTAACCTACCCCCACGCTCGTCCACTGCGTGTGACTCGCTGCCCCCCGAGGGGGCTGAGCCGCCTTGGGAGCGGCCCGGCGTCGGCC
>JANOSN010000570.1:0-5115 GCA_031415895.1 Polaromonas sp.
CGAAGTTCAAACCTTGCTGCGCCTCGGGAATAGCGCAGCCGCAGATCACATCTTAAATGCTGGCAGGGTCGAGGCCTGGCACTTGGGCTAATGCGCTGCGCAGCACGGTGGCCAACAAATCGTCTGGGCGCGTGTTGCGAAAAAAGCCTTTGTGCGAGCGGCCAATGGGCGTGCGCGTAGCGGCAACGATATAGGCTTCTTGAACTTGTTTGGTCATGGTGAAATTCCTTAGTGATTTGTTGAGGACAGAGCAACGGTGCAGTTTGGTGCGCTAGGCGCTGGCTGCTGGGCTGTCCTGCAAGTTAGTAGTATTTTCAGTAGGTTTAGCAGGGCGTTTGGATGGAATCCAAGCCCAGATAAATTCGCACACTAGCGGATGGTTGCCCGACTCGTCGGTGACCACCACGGGCACAGTCACTTCGCCTTTGTCGGTGCTTTGAATCAACGCCCGCTGCTCATCGGTGAGTGTTGCCACTGCGCGCATAGCGCCCATGCCGCGCTTGGGAAACTGCACGCGCATTTCTTTGACCACAGGCACACAATCGTCGCGCACATTCATGCCCATCACCATGCCTGTGGCGGTCTCAGCGGCCAGCGTAGTGGCTACAGCGTGCACACCTTCGATGTGATTTTGCACCTTGCGGCGGTTGGCCACAAAGATCACCACCTTTTCTGGCGACATGACTTCGTAGCGCAGCTTGGCTGTGCCTGTGAAGGGCACAGCGCGTCCTAGCAGGACAGACTGAAACCACGGACGGAAGTAGGCAGGTACTTCGTTTAGGCGGCTTAGCTGGCGTTGTAGGCGGTTGGGAGGTGTTAGGGTGGCAGTCATGTTTTTAAAGTGTTCCGTTCGGCCTGAGCTTGTCGAAGGCATTATGCAAATACTAGTACAAACTAATTTTTTGTATGAACGCTTCGACAAGCTCAGCGCGAACGGACATGATGAGAAGTTTGTTAGTTTCTAACAGGCTTACCAGTAGACAACATGCCCATAATGCGCTCTTGAGTTTTGGCCATGGTTAGCAAGCTGGTGAAGGCTTTGCGCTCCAGTGTCATCAAATACTCTTCGGTCACCAGCGTGCCAGCTTCAACATCGCCGCCGCAGATCACGTTGGCAATCAAGGTGGCAATATGAAAGTCGTGCTGGCTGATAAAGCCGCCGTCTCGCATGTTGATGAGTGACCCGGTGATGGTGGCTTTGCCATTGCGGCCTGCGACGGGGAACATGCGCTTGGAAGGCGCACGGTAGCCCGAGGCAGCCATGGCTTTGGCTTCGTTAATCGCCACAAACAACAACTCGTCTTTGTTAGGCACAATCGGGTCAGACCACAGCAGGTAGCCAAGCTTGCGCGATTCAATCGCGCTGGTGCCTACCTTGGCCATGGCGGCGTTGGTAAAGCCTTCGGTAATGAAGGGCAGCAAGTCTTTACCGTTGCTGCTGGCCATGTTCTCGGCGGCGCGGCGTGCAATATACGCCAAACCTCCTGCACCGGGGACCAGGCCCACGCCCACTTCGACCAAACCGATATAGCTTTCCATGGCCACGGCGCGCTTGGCGCTGTGCACCGCCAACTCGCAACCGCCGCCCAGCGCCAGGCCGCGCACAGCGCTGACCACAGGTACGTTGGCATAGCGCAGGCGCAGCATGACGCGCTGCACCTCGGCCATGGCCTCGTCTAGCAGGCTAACGCCGCCGCTCATAAACGCAGGCAACATGCCTTGCAAGTCAGCACCTGCACAAAACGGCTCGTCGCCTGACCAGATGACTACACCTGCGTAGTCGGCCTCGGCCATTTCAACAGCTTTTTCTAGGCCCGCCATCACGTCCATGCTGATAACGTGCATTTTGGTTTTGATACTTGCAATCACCACGCCTGTGCCAGACTGGCGATCTGCGCCATCCAGCGTCCATAAGCGAATGGCTGCGTCTTCATGCAGCGTGGTGCCTGCGGTTTCAAACGCTGGGGCACTTGTGCCATGTGCTGTGCCTTGCGCAAAGCCCGACACATTCTCTGGAAAGTGCTGGCGCTGGTACACCGGCAAATCGTGGCGAGGTACAAACTTCTTGGTGGCTGGGTTCCACGAGCCTGCAGCAGTGTGTACGCCACCAGCACCGTTGTTAGATTCAGCGACCGGGCCTTTAAACACCCAATCAGGCAGCGGTGCTTTGCACAGCGCTTTGCCTGCATCAATGTCTTCTTTGACCATGTTGGCTATTTCGAGCCAACCGGCTTCTTGCCACAGCTCGAACGGGCCTTGCTTTAAGCCAAAACCCCAGCGCATGGCAAAGTCCACATCGCGTGCGGTCTCGGCGATGCTCTCTAAATGGATGGCAGCGTAATGGAACCCATCACGCAAGATCGCCCACAAAAACTGTCCTTGTTTGCCATCAGAGTTACGCAGCAGTTTCAGGCGCTCGGCCGCTGGTTTTTTCAGCATGCGGGCATACACGTCGTCAGACTTTTCACCACCAGGCACGTAGTCTTGCTTGTCTGCGTCATAACGCAAAATATCACGGCCTACTTTTTTGAAGAAACCCGCCTTGGCTTTTTGACCCAGCGAGCCAGCATCCATTAAAGTTTTCAGCACTGCAGGCGTGCCAAAGTTGCCATAGAACGGGTCAGTGGCTTCGCTTAAATTGTCTTGCAGTGTTTTGATGACGTGAAACATCACGTCCAGGCCCACTACGTCTGCTGTGCGGAAGGTGCCGCTACTGGCGCGGCCTAGCTTTTTACCTGTCAGGTCGTCTACCACGTCGTAGGTCAAGCCGAAATTCTCAGCTTGTTTCATCACGCCCAGCATGCCGGCAATGCCTACGCGGTTGGCAATAAAGTTAGGTGTGTCTTTAGCGCGTACCACGCCTTTGCCCACAGCGCTGGTGACAAAAGCTTCCAGCTGGTCAAGCACAATAGGCTGCGTGGTGGGCGTATTGATCAGCTCCACCAAATACATATAGCGTGGTGGGTTAAAAAAGTGAATGCCGCAAAAGCGTGGCTTGATGTTCTCAGGCAAAGCTTCAGACAGCTTGGTGATGGACAGCCCAGAGGTGTTGGACGCCACAATAGCGTCGGCATTTACAAACGGTGCGATCTTTTTATACAGGTCTAGCTTCCAGTCCATGCGCTCGGCAATCGCCTCGATGATGAGATCGCAGCCGCGTAACAGCTCTAGGTGCTCGTCGTAGTTGGCTTGTTCAATCAGTGCTGCGTCTTCGGGCACGCCCAGTGGTGAGGGCTTGAGTTTTTTCAGGCCTTCTACGGCTTTGGTGACTATGCCGTTTTTTGGGCCTTCAGGAAGGGAAGACAGGGCCCCTACCCCCGTCTTAGCCGCCAAGTCAAACAGCACCACAGGCACTTTGACGTTGGCCAAATGCGCAGCGATTTGCGCACCCATCACACCTGCGCCCAAAACGGCGACTTTTTTGACTTGGAATTTAGACATTCAATTTCTCAATACAGACAGTGCGCAGCGTTGCACTGTGCAACGCTGCCTGAACACACAACGGCAAAACGGCGTGGGTGCTATTGCGCAGTTATTCCACGCGCACCCAGGTTTGCGTGCGGCCAAACGGGCCAATGCTGCCGCGCACGGCCAGCTTTTTGCCGCCGTCTTCTGGCGTCATCTTCAGGGTGTATTCTTTGCCGTTTTCAGGGTCAAGAATTTTGCCGCCTGACCATACATCAGCACCTTCGTCTTTTTTAGCACCGCGAATAATCTCAAGGCCCAGCATGGGTTTGCCTTTGCGCGCGTCTTTGCATTCTTCACACACGGCATCTTGCTTGGCGTCTTTGCGCAAAAGTTTGCTGACTTTACCGCTCAGTGCGCCGCCGGCTTCGGTGATGGTGATTTCAGACTTGATCTCTTTAGTTTTATCGTCAATGGTGTGCCATTTGCCCACGGGGGAATTGTCTGCAGATACCATGCCTGCAGCGGCGACTAAAAACAAACCAGTCATGACATTTTTCAACATAGCAAGCTCCTAAAAAATAGTGGTGAAATTAAAAAACGAGAAGTCCGACATTAAGCAAACACCGCATCCGTGTCCATCAGCACTTTACTGCCTGCACGCGCAGTGCGCATGAGTGTAGCGGTCTCGGGGAATAACTTGGCAAAGTAAAAGCGTGCGGTTTGCAGCTTAGCTACATAAAACTGATCATTGTTTCTACTGGCATTTTGTTGCAAGGCGGTTTGCGCCATGCGTGCCCAAAAGTAACCAAACACCAAATGGCCCGCCACGCGCAGGTAGTCCACCGCAGCAGCGCCCACTTCGTCGGGGTTTTGAAAACCTTTAAAACCCAGCTCGGTGGTGAACTTGGTCATCTGCTCGCCCAAAATGGCAATCGGGGTAATGAACTCGGCCATCTTTTCGTTGACGCCTTCTTCTTCGACTAGCTTGCCAATCAGCTTGCCAAATTTTTGCAGCGTAGCGCCGTTGTTGCCCAGCACTTTACGGCCTAGCAGGTCGAGCGACTGAATGGTGTTGGTGCCTTCGTAGATCATGTTGATGCGGTTGTCGCGCACATACTGCTCCATGCCCCACTCTTTGATAAAGCCGTGGCCGCCAAACACTTGCATGCACGCATTGGTAGCAATGTGGCCGTTGTCGGTAATAAAGGCTTTGACAATCGGGGTCAGCAGTGACAACATCTCGCCACTGTCTTTGCGCACTTTTTCATCTGGGTGGTTGTGCTCTTTGTCAAGCAGTACGGCAGAGTAAATAGCCAGCGCGCGGCCACCTTCGGCGTAGGCTTTGGCAGTCAGCAGCATCTTGCGCACATCAGGGTGCACGATGATCGGGTCAGCGGGCTTGTCTTTGGCCTTGGGGCCAGACAATGAGCGCATTTGGATGCGGTCTTTAGCGTAGGCCAGTGCGTTTTGGTAGGCCACTTCGGTCAGGCCCAGCGACTGGTTGCCCACGCCTAGGCGCGCGGCGTTCATCATCACAAACATGCCTTGCATGCCTTTGTTAGGCTGGCCCACCATGGTGCCAATCGCGCCGTCTAGCACGATTTGCGCGGTGGAGTTGCCGTGGATGCCCATCTTGTGCTCTAGGCCACCGCAGTAAATGCCGTTACGTGCACCCAAAGTTACGTTGCCTTTGCCGTCATTGTTGAC